>CAJPFZ010000061.1 GCA_905339355.1 Burkholderiaceae bacterium | reverse complement strand
TCGGTGATCTACACGCCGCTGTGGGTCGAAGGCATGGTCGCCGGCAAGGGCTGGATTGCGCTCGCGCTCACCACCTTCGCGACTTGGCGTCCGACGCGGGTGCTGCTCGGCGCGTACCTGTTCGGTGGCGTGACGATGCTGCAGTTCCACCTGCAAGGCGAAGGGGTGGAGGTGTCGTCGCAGCTGCTGACGGCGCTGCCGTATCTCGCCACCATCCTCGTGCTCGTTCTGATATCGCGCAACGCGACGTGGATTCGCGTGAATATGCCGGCATCGCTCGGGAAGCCGTTCTTCCCAGGCTCATAATCGCCACCGCTTTTTCACACGCCTTCATGGAGATCACACGATGACCAATTCGAAGCGCTCGATGTTCCGCCTGGCCGGCTGGAGCATCCTGGCCGCTACCGCGGCGCTGGTGGGGTGCGGCAAGAAGGAAGAGACCACGGTGACGGCGGCGGCACCCGCGTCGGCACCCGCCTCGGCACCCGCGGAGCCGGCCAAGCCCCAACCGTTGAAGATCGCCTTCGCCTACATCGGCCCGGTGGGCGACGGCGGCTGGACCTTCGCGCACGACAACGGCCGCAAGGCGGTCGAGAAGGAATTCGGCGACCGGGTCGTCACGAGCTTCGCCGAGAGCGTGCCCGAAGGCCCGGACGCCGAGCGCGTGATGCGCGACATGGTCGGCCAGGGCAACAAGCTGATCTTCGGCACGACCTTCGGCTACATGGACTACATGATGAAGGTCGCGGCCGACGCCAAGGACGTGAAGTTCGAACACGCCACCGGCTACAAGACGGCCGAGAACCTGCGCACCTACGACAGCCGCACCTACGAAGGCGCCTACATGGCCGGCGTCATCGCCGGCGGCATGACCAAGACCAACGTGCTGGGCGTCGTCGGGTCGGTGCCGATTCCCGAGGTCGTGCGCAACATCAACAGCTTCACTCTGGGCGCGCAGTCGGTCAACCCGAAGATCCGCACCAAGGTCGTCTGGGTCAACAAGTGGTTCGATCCGCCGAAGGAAACCGAGGCCGCGCAGTCGCTGCTGAACGCCGGCGCCGACGTGCTGATGCAGAACACCGACTCCAGCGCCGTGCTGCAGACGGCCGAGAAGGCCGGCAAGTACGCCTTCGGCTGGGACAGCGATATGACCGCCTACGGCCCGAAGGCGCACCTCGCCTCGGCCATCATCAACTGGGCGCCGTACTACATCAAGGCCACGAAGGACGCGCTTGACGGCACCTGGACGACGGGCCAGGCCTGGTGGGGCGTCAAGGAGGGCGCGATCGACATCGTGTCGATCTCCGACAAGGTGCCGGCCGAACTCAAGACCAAGGTCGAGACGGTGAAGGCGGGCCTGAAGGACGGCAGCTTCTCGATCTGGAAGGGCCCGATCGTCGCCAACGACGGCAAGCAGATGCTGGCGAAGGATGCGGTCGCCGACGACAAGTTCCTGGGCGGTGTGAGCTTCTTCGTCAAGGGCGTCGAGGGCAAGGTGCCCGGGGGCGACAAGAAGTAGTCGTATTTG
>CAJPFZ010000060.1 GCA_905339355.1 Burkholderiaceae bacterium | reverse complement strand
CATCGCCGCGATCACCGCATTGTGCGTGATCACCACCGTGGTCGTGCCCAGCTCGCGGTTCACGCGCGCGATCACATCCAGCACCAGCACGCCGGTCTGCGCATCGAGCGCGCCGGTCGGCTCGTCGCACAGCAACACCTGTGGGCGCTTCGCCACCGCGCGTGCAATCGCCACCCGCTGCTGCTCGCCGCCCGACATCTGCGTTGGGAAATGATTCAGACGCTCGCCCAGCCCCACCAGCGCCAGCGCCTCCTCCGGCGCCATCGGGTTTTCGGCGATCTCGGTCACCAGCGCGACGTTCTCGCGCGCGGTCAGGCTGGGAATGAGGTTGTAGAACTGGAACACGAAGCCCACATGCGAACGGCGATATTGCGTCATCGAGGCATCGTCATCCAGGGTCAGGTCGTGGTCGGCATACCGCACTGATCCGCTGGTCGGCGTATCCAGCCCGCCCAGGATATTCAGCAGCGTGGACTTGCCACTGCCTGAAGGACCAAGCAAAACTACAAACTCGCCCACGTACAAGTCCAGGTCCACCCCGCGCAAGGCCTGCACCTGCACCTCGCCCATCTGGTAGATTTTGGTCAGGCCGCGCGCCTCGAAGATCGGGCGCGAGTCCGCTTCAGCATGTTGTTCCGGATCAGTCATGTGCGGCCTGCCTGTGTGCGGCGTTGATCAATGACGCTTCCTTTGGTTCATGCATCATAGCGCATCGCGCCTCGTCATACAGGATGCGATGAGCACACACCAATAGCCCCTCTCCACTCGCGGGAGAGGGGTTGAGGAGAGGGCTCGGAGAGAAAGAAAATCAGCAAATTGCCAATGGAATTCCCCCGCAATTTGGTCCATACTTTTCTCCCGTATGTCATTCGATGAGAGAAAAAAATGAAAAACCAATTTGCCCTGCTGTTCGCAGCCGCCTTCCTGACAACCTCTGCCATCGCCGCCGAAGAAACCCCCAAGGCCCGCTATGACGCGGCGAAGAAAGCCGCCGACACCCGCTATGCCGACGACAAGAAAATCTGCGCCGACGAATCATCCTCCAGCGCCCGCATGCAGTGCCTGCGCGACGCCAAGACCGAACACGAAAAGGCGCTGGCCAAGG
>CAJPFZ010000059.1 GCA_905339355.1 Burkholderiaceae bacterium | reverse complement strand
GCGCCGAGGTTGACGATGCCGGCACGTTCGTTGATCAGGAGGCCGAGCGAGGCGAACGCGAGCACGGTGCCGGCGTTGAGCGTGGCGGCGAGCAGGAGGGCAATGGCGTCCATCAGAGGGGCTTCCCGTTGGCTGTGCCGTGGCGGCGCGGCCGCCAGCGCAATCGGTAGACGATCAAGGTGTCGCACGCCAGCAGCGTGAACAGCAGCAGCCCCTGGAACACCCCCGTCAGCGACTTCGGCAGTCCGAGCCGCGATTGCGCCAGCTCGCCGCCGATGTAGAACATGCTCATCAGGATCGCCGAGAACACCACGCCCACCGGGTGCAGCCGCCCGACGAAGGCGACGATGATGGCCGCGAAGCCGTAGCCCGCCGGCACGTGCGGCGTCAATTGCCCAAGGGGCCCGGCCGCTTCGAGTCCGCCCGCCAGGCCGGCCATGCCGCCGGAAGTCAGCAGCGCCATCCACAAGGCCTTTCGCGAGGAGAAGCCGGCATAACGCGCGGCGGCTGGCGCGAGCCCGCCGACCTGCAGCTGGAAGCCGGCGTAGATGCGGAAAAGGAACAGCCAGAACACGGCCACGGCGAGCAACGCGATCACGGCACCGATGTTGACGCGCCATCCGGTGAACAGCCGCGGCACCTTCGTGGGCTCGAGGAAGCTGATCGTCTGCGGGAAGTTGTAGCCCGCCGGGTCCTTCCATGGCCCGTAGACGAGGTAGCTCAGCACCATTTCGGCGACGTAGACGAGCATCAGGCTGACCAGGATCTCGTTGGCGTTCGCCTTGTCGCGCAGCAGCGCGACGATCGCCGCCCAGGCCATGCCGCCGAGCACGCCGGCCGCGAGGATCGCCACCAGGATCATGCGGCTCGAATCCTTGTCGGCGAGCATCGCGACCCCGCCGGCCGCGATCGCGCCGATGATGAACTGCCCCTCGGCGCCGATGTTCCAGACGTTGGAGCGGAAACACACCGACAGCCCCAGCGCGATCAGCAGCAGCGGCGTCGCCTTGACGGCGAGCTCCGACAAGGCGTAGCCGCTCTTGAGCGGCTCGACGAAGAACACCTGCAGCCCGCGCAGCGGGTCCTTGCCGAGCAGCATGAAGAGGATCACGCCGAGCACGACGGTGATCGCGAGCGCGAGCAGCGGCGACGCGATCGACATCACGCGGCTCGGCTGCGGGCGGACTTCGAGCTTCAGCATCGTGCGGCCTTCAAGCCCCCGCCTCGGCGAGCGCCTGCTCGCCTTCGCCCCAGAGACCGCTCATCCACTGCCCAATCATCGCCACGTTCGCCTGCGCGGTGGCGACGCTCGGCGACAGCCGCCCTTGCGCGATGACGTGCATGCGGTCGCAGATCTCGAACAGCTCGTCGAGCTCCTCGCTGACGACGAGCAGCGCGCAACCCGCATCGCGCAGCGCGAGCAGCTCGCCGCGGATCTGCGCGGCGGCGCCCACATCCACGCCCCAGGTCGGCTGCGAGACGATCAGCAACCGCGGCTTGGCGTCGATCTCTCGGCCGACGATGAACTTCTGCAGATTGCCGCCCGACAGGCTCTTGGCCAGCGCGTCCGCACCGCCGGCCTTGACGTTGAAGCGCGCGATCAGGCGGCGCGCCAGCGCCGCCACTTCCGCATGGCGTATCCAGCCCGAACGCGCCACCGCCTCGGTGCGCGTGAGCAAGGTGTTCTGCGCCAGCGACAGGGCGGGCACCGCGCCGCGGCCCAGCCGCTCCTCGGGCACGAAGTGCAGGCCGCGCTTGCGCCGCGCCGCCGGCGACAGCCAGCCGATCGGCCGGTCGAAGAGCCGAATCGCGTCCGGTGCCGCACGCGGATCCTCGCCCGACAAGGCGGCCATCAGCTCCTGCTGGCCGTTGCCCGACACGCCGGCGATGCCGACGATCTCGCCGGCGCGCACGTCGAAGCCGACGCCGTCGAGGTTCACGCCGAACTGGTCGCGCTTGGCGAGCATCAGCCCACGCACCGCCAGCACCACGTCGCCGGCCCGCGCCTGGCCATGCTTGAGCTGCGGCGGCTCGGCGCCGATCATCATGCGCGACAGGCTCGCGTTGCTCTCCTGCGTCGGGTCGACCTCGCCGGTCACGCGGCCGGCGCGCAGCACCGTGCAGTGGTGGCACAGCGCGCGGATCTCGTCGAGCTTGTGGCTGATGTAGAGAATGCTGCAGCCTTCGCCGGCGAGCTGGCGCAGCGTGACGAAGAGCTTGTCGACGGCCTGCGGCGTGAGCACCGAGGTCGGCTCATCGAGGATCAGCAGCTTGGGTTTCGTGAGCAGCGCCCGCACGATCTCGACCCGCTGGCGCTCGCCGACCGAGAGCGTATGCACCGGCCGCAGCGGATCGACGTCCACGCCGTAGGCATGCGCGACCTCGGTGATGCGCTGGGTCACGTCGGCGAGCGAGAACGACTTGTCCAGCCCGAGCCAGACGTTTTCGGCCGCGGTCAGCGTGTCGAACAGGCTGAAGTGCTGGAACACCATGCTGATGCCCAGCTGGCGCGCCTCGTGCGGCGTTCGGATCGCCACCGGCTCGCCGTTCCAGCGGATCTCGCCTTCGTCGGGGAGGACCGCGCCGTAGATGATCTTCATCAGCGTCGATTTGCCGGCGCCGTTCTCGCCCAGCACGGCATGGATCTCGCCGGGTTTCACGCGCAGGCTGATGCGGTCGTTGGCCTTGACCGCGGGGTACTGCTTGCTGATGTCGACCAGCTCCAGGCGCGGCGTCATGCGGCTCTTTCGAAGCGCACGACGCCGTTCACCAGCGCGGCCACCAGGTTGCGATCGTCCGACAGGGTCATCCAGGCAAATACCTTCTCGTGCAGTTCACGCGCCACCTCGTGCCGGCGCTGTGCGACCGGGCCGCAGCACCAGTCCCACACGCACACGTCGGCGGCGCAGCCGGCACTGAGCGAGCCGATCTCGTCGCCGAGCCCGAGCGCCGCCGCAGCCCCGAGTGTCGCCGCATGCAGGGCCTTCCATGCGGTGAGGCGCTGGCCCTGCATCGCCTGCACCTTGTAGGCGTCGGCCAGCGTGCGCTGCATCGACAGGCTGGTGCCGCCGCCCACGTCGGTGCCGATGCTCACACGCACGCCCGCGGATTCTGCCGCGCGCCAGTCGAACAGCCCGCTGCCGAGGAACAGGTTGGACGAGGGGCTGTGCGCGATCTGCGCGCAGGCGTCGCGCAACGCGGCGCGGTCTTCATCATCG
>CAJPFZ010000058.1 GCA_905339355.1 Burkholderiaceae bacterium | reverse complement strand
CGGCAGATGCACCCGCTCGCCATCGAACCACGGCTCCTCGGTGTCGCCGACGCGGTTGAACGGCGCGAACTTCTCGCGGGCGATCTTCTCGCACGTGTCGAGCACCGAATCGAAGGTGTCGCGCGAATGGTCGGCAAAGCGCGGGCGCGATTGCAGCGACTCGACGCCGAGCCAGTCGTAGAGAAGGAACTCGGTCGTCTGGCGGTAGCTCATCTGGATGTTCTTTGCCTTCAGGGCGTCAGGGCGTAATGGCCGGCCGGACGACGGCCATCGTGGCACTCAGCTTCGCGACCAGCTTGTCGTCGCAGTAGACCTCTGCCTCTGTGAATGTCACTTGTGCACCGGGCTTGATCACCTTGGCGCGGCACACGAGGCGCTCGCCCTTGGCCGCGCGCAGCAGGCTCAGCTTCAGCTCGGCCGTGACGACGACGCCCGCATCGCGGACTGTGGTTTGCGCCGCCGCGCCGGCCGTGTGGTCGGCCATCGTGGTGATGACCCCTGCATGCACCTGCCCGCTGTGCTGCAGATGGCGCGGCTCGATCGCCAGCACCGTCTCGCATTCGCCGAAGCCGACGG
The DNA here is from genome assembly GCA_905339355.1 of Burkholderiaceae bacterium. Classification (GTDB taxonomy): domain Bacteria; phylum Pseudomonadota; class Gammaproteobacteria; order Burkholderiales; family Burkholderiaceae_C; genus Albitalea. The sequence goes on along the minus strand of CAJPFZ010000058.1, from coordinate 1,266 downwards.
CCGTGGGTTCGATGCCGGTCTCGCACACGAAGGGCGCTGCACGGAACACGCGACGGCAGGCGTCGAGATCGGGTGTATTCATCAGGACTCCTTGTCGGCGCGCTTGGCGATGGTGCCCTGCGCCAGAGCGACCAGCCTCTCTTCGCCGTTCGAGACTGCGAACACCTCGCAACGGCACACCGACTGGTTGCGCCCGACGGCCACCGCTTCGGCTCGTGCAATCAAGCGCTCGCCCAGCGCTGGCCGGACGTAGTTGATCTTGTACTCCGATGTCACGACCGGCACCCGCATCGCGGTGCCGCCGGCGTAGGTCAGCGCGTTGTCGGCCAGGTAGCTGACGACGCCGCCATGGGCGAAGCCGTCCTGCTGCGTGACCTTGTCGCTCATCGGCAATTCGAGCTGGCAATGGCCGGGCCGCAATGCCGTCAGCTCGGCGCCGATCAGCATGCTGAACGGCTGCTGGGCCAGCACGTCGCGGCCGAGTTCGAGGAAAACGCGTTGCTCTTCGGGATTCATGGGATCCTCCTTCGTCGAGCTTCAGGCGCGAGGCGGTCCGGCACTGCCGCTCCGCCCCGGGGTGCGTCAGAGCACCTCGAACACACCCGCCGCGCCCATGCCGCCGCCGATGCACATCGTGACGACCACCTTCTTGGCGCCGCGGCGCTTGCCTTCGATCACCGCAGGGCCGGTCAGGCGCTGGCCGCTCACGCCGTAGGGGTGGCCGACGGCGATCGCGCCGCCGTTCACGTTGAGCCGGTCCATGGGAATGCCCAACGTGTCGGCGCAATAGAGAACCTGCACCGCGAAAGCCTCGTTCAGCTCCCACAGGTCGATGTCGGCGACCGTCAGGCCCAGGCGCTTGAGCACCTTCGGGATCGCGAACACCGGGCCGATGCCCATCTCGTCGGGTTCGCAGCCGGCGACCGCGAAGCCGAGGAAGCGGCCCAGCGGCTTGAGCTTGTTCTTCTGCGCGAATTCCTCGCTCACCACCACGCAGGCGCCGGCGCCGTCGCTGAACTGGCTGGCGTTGCCGGCGGCGATCACGCCCCCGGGGATTGCCGGGCGGATGCCCGACACAGCCTCATAGGTGGTGCCCGGGCGGATGCCTTCGTCGTTGCTGACGGTGACTTCCTTGGTGCGCAGGCCCATCACCGGGTCGGCCACGCCGGCGGTCACGGTGATCGGTGCGATCTCGTCCTTGAACTTGCCGGCTTCGAGCGCCGCGGTGGCGCGCTGCTGGCTCTGCGCGCCGTACTGGTCCATGCG
>CAJPFZ010000057.1 GCA_905339355.1 Burkholderiaceae bacterium | reverse complement strand
GTGCCGGTGAACTCGTTGATCGACTCCGGGTTGAACGAGAGCACCGGGCTGGTCTCCGACAGGCCATAACCTTCGCGGATGAAGCCGCCGGTGATCTGCTTCCACTTGGCCGAGGTGGCCGCGATCACGGCCGCGCCGCCGCCGCCGGCCAGGCGCAGGTTGGAAAAGTCGACCTCCCCGATCTGCGGGTGAGCGACCAGGCCCGCATACAGGGTGTTCACGCCCATGAAGATGCTGGGCTTGGCCTGCTTCAAGGTCTCGACGAGGCCGTCCATGTCGCGCGGGTTGGCCACCAGCCAGTTGGTTGCGCCCACCGAGAAGCAGGTGATGAAGTTCACCATCAGCGCGAAGATGTGGTACAGCGGCAGCGCGGTGACGATCACCTCCGCGCCCGGTCGCAGGGCGTTGGGCATGAATGCCTTGAACTGCTCGGTGTTGGCGACCAGGTTGCGGTGCGACAACGCCGCCCCCTTGGACAGCCCGGTCGTGCCGCCGGTGTACTGCAGGAACAGCAGGTCGTCGCCGTTGAGCGCGGGCGGCTCGAACGCGAGGCCGGCACCGCGCGCGAGCGCGTCGGCGAAGGCGATGGCGCCGCTCAGGCGCGCGTCGACCGCGGGGCTGGGAAGCGGCGCGCTGCAGCAGTCGCCGATGGCGGTGGTGATGACATGCTTCACGCTTGTCTTCGCGATGATCTCGGCCAGCGTGGGGGTCGATCCGCCGAACACGACGATGATCCCGGCACCCGAGTCCCGAAGCTGGTGCTCCAGCTCGCGCGCGGTGTAGAGCGGGTTGACGTTCACCTGCACACCGCCGGCGCGCATGATGCCCAGCGCGGCCACCGGAAACGCCAGCAGGTTGGGCATCATGACGGCGACGCGATCGCCCTTCCTGAGTCCCAGCTCCTCTTGCAGGAACGCGGCGAAGGCACGCGAGAGCCGGTCCGTGTCGGCGAAGCTCAGCGAGTGGCCGAAGCTGCGAAAGGCTTCACGCCCGGCGAACTGCCGCATCGCGGCTGTGAGCAAATGGACGACCGACGGGAAGGCATCCTCGTCGATCTCGGCCGGGGTGCGTGGTGCGTAGGATTTGAGCCAATGTCTGCCGGTCACGTGTTGTCTCCCAAAGTCAGGCGTTCGCACAAGTGTCGCGAGCACACCGCTGCGACGCGAGGTTGATGGCGGACACGATCGGGATCGAAACGGACAAGCGCCCGCTTCAGGTGGCGGGCGGTGTCCGCATGCCGGCGACGGCGCACGCAGGCGCCAAGAATGCTCCGGACGGTTCAGTGGATTACTTCACACCCGCGCGCCCCGCCTGGCCGGCGCCGCCCGGAAATTGACCGAGCCGACCCTGGTCCCCCTCAGATGTGGTCTTGACAATTTGAGTGCGTATTCATCGCCAACAGGAGATTCGCACCATGTCACTCTCCATCAGCCGCCGCGCCTGCCTTCGCGGCATCGGCGCATTCGCCGCCACCCCGTTCGCTGCCCGCAGCGCCCTTGCCGCGAGCGATGACATCGTCATCGGCCAAAGCACCCACCTGAGCGGCCCAGTGGCCTCCACGATGAAGGGGCCGATGAAAGGCCAGGAGCTCGCGCTGGAGGAGTTCAACAGCAAGGGCGGCGTCGGCGGACGCAAGGTTCGCCTCATCACGCTGGACGACGCCTACGACCCGAAGCGCTGCGTCGACAACGCCATCACGCTGATCGAACGCGAGCGGGTGACGGCGCTCTTCGGCCTGGGCAGCACCGGCACCGTCGCCGCGGTGCTGCCGCTGCTGGCCGAGAAGAAGGTGCCGCTCGTCACCGCGTACACCGGCACGCCGGCCCTGCGCACCAGGCAGCACCCGTACTTCTTCACCGCGATGGCGAGCTATCGCGACGAGGTGGTCCAGATGGTGCGCAACCTCGTCACCGTGCACTGCTCGCGGATCGCGCTGGCCTACCACGACACGCCCTTCGGCAAGCTGATGCTGCCGGTCGTGGAAGAGGTGTGCACGCAGGAAGGCGCGACGCTGGTCGCCAAGGCGGCGCTCGAGCTTGCAGGCGGCAACTCGGTCGCCGTGTGCCAGACGCTGTCGGCAGCCCGCCCCCAGGCGGTGGTCTTCATGGCCTTCGGTCCGGCACTGGTGCCCTTCGTGCAGGCGGCTCGCGCCCAGATCGGCGTACCGGTGTACGCACCGTCGATTGCCAACACCAAGCAGCAGATCGAGGCCCTGGGGGACCATGCACGGGGTCTGGCCTTCACGCAGATCGTGCCCTACCCGATGCGCGCGACCACGCCCATCACCAAGGACTACGCCGCGGCGATGGGACGAGCCGGGCTGCCGATGGACTTCGACCACTTCTTCGGCTATCTCAACATGCGCGTCATGCTGGAGACGCTCAGACGCGCCGGCAGTGCGGTCACGCCGCAGAGCCTGGTCAGCACGATCGAGGCGATGGGCCGGGTGGACCTGGGCGGCTACCGCGTGTCGTTCGGTCCCGACAACCACCACGGATCCAAGTTCGTCGACCTGTTGATCATCGGACCGGGCGGGCGCTTCATCCGCTGACGCGCTGACGAGCCATCGCGGTCCTTGCAGCACCGTAATGCTGAGCACTGCGGCATGAACCCCTTGGAGGCGGCCCGGCGTGCTCATCTGCCGGTCCGCCTCCGCCGGCCGTTCAGAAGACCACGATTCCGAATACGTTCATCTGATACTTGTTCCGATCGTGCGGACCGAACGCGTTCCACGGATAGCCTTGTCCGGTCTCGAGATCGATCACCGGTACACCCTGCGCCCGCCGCTGGTCGGCCACTGGTTTGCCGCCGACCACGAGGTCCTGCGTGCCGATGTACGCGGTGTATCGTGCCGGCGAGCTGCTCTGCTTCATGGCCCAACTGGGAACACCTTCCGGCGGCGCCAGCGCATACAGGGTGTCGTACGTCGTGAGCAGCAGACGACCGTTGACGCGGTAGTTGTAGAGCGCCGTCACCTCCGCGGCGCCCAGGCTATGCCCCACGATGGTCAGCGCCTTGTTCTGGGCCTTGAGCTGGGTCGCCAGGTACGCGAGTTCCTTGAACTCCGGCGTGAACCCGCCGCCGTTGTACATCCGGATCGTGTTTTTGTAGACCCCAAGGTCGTGCGCGCAGCCACGGCTGCCGGTGCACACGCCCGTGACGAAGATCGAGCACGCCGCCACCGAGCACGTGTACGCGACGCGGCTGCCGAACCGGGTGCAGGTCGGGCACGTGGGTCCGTGACCACCGCCGGCGATGAACTTCCCGGTGGGAATCAGGTATTGCGTGTTGACCAGACAGACGATGCCCGGCACTGCACGCGTCGCATGCTCCACGCACTCAGCCTGGGTCCCGAAACGCCTGCCCGGCGGCATGAGGTAGTGCCAGCGTTGATCGGCACTCCCCGGCGCGATGTCGTAGACG
>CAJPFZ010000056.1 GCA_905339355.1 Burkholderiaceae bacterium | reverse complement strand
ATTTCCGCCTCCGCCTCGACCCAGTCTTCCAGTGCGCCGTCTTCCGGGAAGCCGCGCCGCTCGGCCTTGAAATAGGCGGCCTCGGCGATGAGGCGCCTGCGCTCTTCCGCGGAGACACCGTTGGCCTTTTTCGCGCGCGGCTGTTTGGCGGCGGTCTTTACGGACGGCTTGACCGTCCTCGTCGTACTGCGTGTCGGCATAGCAACCTCCTCCGGTGCAGGATGGCGATTTCTTCTTGTTGCTATGCCTTCATGCTACGCCGGGTTTGTTGCGGTTGATTGATAAACGTCAAGCTATATTGGTGTGCGCCGCAGCAATCGCCAGCGCGCCGAGCAGGCCGAGGCGTTCCTCGATGACGACGCGGATTGGAAAATCCGCCATCAGGCCGGCGTGCGCGCCGCGCGCGCCGAAGGCCCGCACGAAGCCGCCCTGCCGCAGGCGGTCGAGCAGCTTCGGCGCGATGCCGCCGCCGAGATAGACGCCGCCGCGCGCCATGAACAGCAGGGCGAGGTCGCCGGCGAAGGCGCCATAGGCGGCGATGAAGAGGTCGACGGCCTGCCGCGCCAGCGGGTTCTCGTCCGCCGCCGCGGCGATGCCGGCGGGGTCTTCGATCGCCGTGCTGCCGGGACTGACTTTAGCCAGGCTGGCGTAGATGGCGGCGAGGCCGGCGCCGGAGATGACGTTCTCCGCCGTGACGCGCCCGCCGGGCTTGTGCAGATGGCGCCAGACGGCCAGCTGTTCCTCGCCGGCAGGAGAGAAGCCGATGTGGCCGCCCTCGCCGCTGACGGTGCGCCAGCCCTTGCCCTCGGGCAGCAATGCGGCGACGCCGAGGCCGGTGCCGGCGCCGATCAGCAGCCGTGGCGCTGGTTCCAGCGGGCGGCCTTCCTGGAGCGAGATGAGATCATCGGGCCGAAGCGAGGCCACGCCCTGCGCCGCCGCCGCGAAGTCGTTGACCACCTCGACGCGGCCGATGTCGAAATCCTGCGCCAGCGCCGGGCCATCGATGAACCAGGGCAGGTAGGTGACCTTGGCGCGGTTGCCTTCCACCGGGCCGGCAACGCCGAGGCAGGCCGAAGTGATTCCTGCGGCGCAGCCAGCCTCGCCGAGAAAGGCGCGCAGCAGATCGGCGAATTCGCTCCAGTCGCGGCTGGGATAGCGGCGCTCGCAGACGATGCCGCCGTCGCCGGCGAGGGCCAGCAGCGTCTTGGTGCCGCCGATGTCTGCGCCGAGGATCATCGCGGCGCGCCGGTCACA
>CAJPFZ010000055.1 GCA_905339355.1 Burkholderiaceae bacterium | reverse complement strand
GACGATCAGCTTGGCGATCATCGGGTCGTAGTGCGGCGTGATCTCGTCGCCCTCCTCGACGCCGGTGTCGATGCGCACGTTGAGCGACTCGGCCGGCGGCGCCAGGTGGATCAGGCGCCCGGTCGACGGCAGGAAGCCCTTGTCCGGGTCCTCGGCGTAGATGCGCGCTTCTAGCGCGTGGCCGCGGATGGCGAGCTGCTCCTGCTGAAGAGGAAGCGGTTCGCCGGCGGCGACGCGCAGCTGCCACTCGACGAGGTCGAGGCCGGTGATCATCTCGGTCACCGGGTGCTCGACCTGCAGGCGCGTGTTCATCTCCATGAAATAGAATTTTCCGTCCTGCTCGGCGATGAACTCCACCGTGCCGGCGCCGACGTAGCCGACGGCCTTCGCCGCCTCCACCGCCGCCTTGCCCATGGCGGCGCGGCGCTCCGGCGGCATGCCGGGCGCGGGCGCCTCTTCCAGCACCTTCTGGTGGCGGCGCTGCACCGAGCAGTCGCGCTCGAAGAGGTAGACGCAGTTGCCCTGCGTGTCGCCGAAGACCTGGATCTCGATGTGGCGCGGGCGCACGAGGTATTTCTCGACCAGCACGCGCTCGTCGCCGAAGCTCGAGGCCGCCTCGCGCTGGCACGAGGCGAGCGCGGCGGCGAAGTCGGCGGCTTTCTCGACGATGCGCATGCCCTTGCCGCCGCCGCCGGCGCTGGCCTTGATCAGCACCGGGTAGCCGATGCGGCCGGCCTCCTGCTCGAGGAAGGCGGCGTCCTGCCTGTCGCCGTGGTAGCCGGGCACCAGCGGCACGCCGGCCTGCTCCATGAGCGATTTCGCCGCGCTCTTCGAGCCCATGGCGCTGATCGCCGCCACCGGCGGCCCGATGAAGGCGATGCCGGCCGCGGCGCAGGCTTCGGCAAAGGCCTCGTTCTCGGAGAGGAAGCCGTAGCCGGGATGCACCGCCTGGGCGCCGGTCTTCTGCGCGGCCTCGAGGATGCGCTCGGCGACGAGATAGCTCTCGCGCACGGCGGCCGGACCGATCAGCACCGCCTCGTCGGCGAGGCGAACGTGGCGCGCGCCGGCATCGGCCGCCGAATACACCGCTACGCTGCGGATGCCGAGGCGGCGCGCCGTCTTGATGACGCGGCAGGCGATCTCGCCGCGGTTGGCTATGAGGATTTTCGTGAACATTTCAGGTCTTCGCGATCCAAATGGGCTTGCGCTTTTGGCTACGGCCGGCGCTATGCGCCTTAACGTTCGCTACGCTCACGTTAGCCTCCGCCGAAAGAGGAAACCCAGTTGGGTTTCCTCTTTTCGAGGAAGGCGGCCATGCCTTCCTTGCCTTCGGCGGAGGCGCGCACGCGGGCAATGCGCCTGGCGGTGTCGATGATCACGTCCTGGGTGATCGGCCGGTTGGCGACGGCCTTGATCAGCGACTTGCATTCGCCCAGCGCGACGGGTCCGTTGGCGAGCAGCGCGTCGACGATCTCGCCGACGGCCTCGTCGAGT
>CAJPFZ010000054.1 GCA_905339355.1 Burkholderiaceae bacterium | reverse complement strand
GCAGGCCTCCGTTGATCACATGGGTGAATGGAACCAACACCGCGCCGTGCTTGTGGCACGGGCGATGTGCGCGGGAGTATCAGAGCGGCGTTCGCGGGCCGCGCAGCGGGCTTACCCGAGTGGGTGGCCCGACAGCGAGGGGGCTTGCCGAGACGGCCCGCAAAGCCAATAGATTGGCTTGCAAGGCCAAGACTCGCGAGCGAAGTTTCAGCGAATCGCGATCGGCGTCATGGCGCCGGCCTGCGGGTTTCGGCCGGCGCGGCGTCTCCCGATGCCTGGTCGCTCGCAAATGCCTGCGGAAAGCGCCGCCCATACCATCCCTCGACCTCGTCATGCCCGAGCGCCATGAATGCCCGGAAACCCGGAACGGCCATCAGCCCCAGCGACGCGATGGCAGCGAGTGCGCCGCAGCCGACGTAGACCCACTGCACCGGCCACTCGATCAGCGCCAGTCCGACCACGGCCGGGCCGATGGAAGCGGCGATCTGCGACGTCGCCATCGCGCCGGCCGCCATGCGGGCACGAAACTCGGGCGGACGCGCGAGCGTGCGGTGCGTCATCCCGACCAGCACCATGGCCGAGTTGGCGAAACCGGCACAGCCGAAAGCGAGCACCAGCAGCAGCGGCGATTCGGCGTAGCCCGCGACGGCGAGCGCCAGACCTTCGACCGCCGCCGCCCCGACGCGTGTGGCATAGCGCCCGCAGCGCGCCACGAGCCAGTTCGATCCGCCCAGTGCGCCAGCCAGCATGCCGAACGACAGGGCCGCCTGGCACGCGCCAAGCCACGCGCCAGACAGCCCCAGCGACTGCAGCTTCAGCGGCAGCAGCATCGTGAGCGCCGGCAGCAGGAAGATCCAGGCCGTGAAGTTGACGAGAATCCAGCCGCGCTCCAGCGGAATGGCCCAGCTTGCTTTCAATCCAGCGCGCAGATCGGCCCACCACGACGCGCGGCGCTTCACTGCGCGCGGCTGGCCCGCCGCCGGGATGCGCGTGGCGAGCCACACCGCCCCCGCCAGCAGCAGCGCGTGCAGCCACAGCGCGGCCGCGATGCTGCCCAGAGCCAGCGCGAGACCGCCCAGCGCCGGACCGAGCAGCCGCCCGGCTGATTGCGCGCTCTTCTGCAAGCTGAGTGCCTCGGAAAGCCGAGCCGCGGGAACGAGTTCGGCCGCGATGCTGGAGAGCGCCGGCATCAGGGCCGCCAGCGCAATGATCGGAACGCTCTCGAGCGCGATCAGCAGACCGATGTGATAGATGCCCGCGCTGGCCAGCGCCGCCAGCACGATCGCCTCCAGCGTGAAAGCCGCCAGCGCCGCCGCGATCACGCTGCGCTTCGGATAGCGGTCGCCCAGTGGCGACAGCAAGGGCATCGCGACGAGCGACAGCAGCGCCATCGCCACGCCGTACGCAGCCAGGTCGGCCGCGCCACCCTCCTGCGCGATCCACCACGGCAGCGCGATGTGGCCGACCATCAGCGAGAGGATGGTCAGCGCGTCGCTCAGCAGCAGGCCGCGAAGCGGGGCGCTGACGGCAGCCAAGTGCTCTTGCAGCGATCGAAGCGGGGTCAAGAAACCGCCAAGGCCGATCCCGACGCGACGCTGAAACGCTTGCGCCCCATGCGCGTCATCCCGGCTTTCGCCGGGAGGACGTCCCTCGTGTGACGGCACGTTCGGCGAAGCGCGGTCTCATACGACGCGGGTGGCGCGCTGCGGCGTGAATCATTCAGATGGCCCCGTCCAGCGCCAGCATCTTCTGCAGCATCAGCGCCAGCTCGGCATCGCTGTCGAGGAAGAACATCGCCCGCGACAGCGGGTCTTCGCGGCCGATCTTGACAGTCAGCCAGTGCGGTTCGGCGCGCATGAACACTGCCTCGTCATTGACGTCGTCGCCGACGAACACGGCCGCGGCCGCCCCACAGCGCTGCAGCAGCAGCGCAAGCGCGTCGCCCTTGTCGGGCACGCCGGTGGCCACGATGTTGACCACGCACTTGCCTCCGAAGCGCTTGAGTGCGGGTTCGGTGCCCTGCAGCAGTTCCTCGATGCACAGCAGGGCCTGGCCCGCATCCGGCGCGAGCCGGTAGTGCAGCGCGAGCGAATACAGCTTGTCCTCCACCTCCACGCCGGCGCGCTTCAGCGCATCCGCGTGCGAGACGATGCGGTGGCGCAGCGAGTCGAGCGCCTGGCTGGCGGTGGACGGCGGGCCCACCGCCGGATCCTCGGCGCCGTGGTTGCCGATCACGTAGTGCGGATGAAAACCGAGCCGCGGCTTGACGTCGGCGACGCTGCGCCCGGTGATCACCGCCACCGGCAGGCGCTGCGCCAGTTGCACGAGGCCGCGGCAGACGATGTCGGGCACCTTGGCGTCGTGAGGGCGCGCGACGATCGGCGCCAGCGTGCCGTCGAAATCGAAGGCGAGCAGCGGGTGCTGCCGCATCACCGACTCGATGGCCTTCTCTCCGTCTTCAGTAAACAGGTGTCGCATCGACGTGGTTGTCCTGGTGCCGTTGAACCCGTGCCTCGATGCGCTCGCGCAGCCGCGTGCGGCCGGCGTCGGCCAGCATGCGGCCGGCCCAGCGGTAGACGTTGAATTCGCGCACCGTCATGCGCAGGCTCGCCATGCGCTCGCGCTGCTCGGCCGGGTGCATGGTGATCGCGCGCATCAGCGCATCGGCCGTCTCCTCGACGTGGTACGGGTTGACGATCAGCGCCTCGGGCATCTCGCGCGCCGCGCCGGCGAAGCGGCTCAGGATCAGCACGCCCTGCTGGTCGTCGCGCGCCGCCACGAACTCCTTGGAGACGAGGTTCATGCCGTCGTGCAGGCTGGTCACGACGCACACGTCGGCGCCGCGGTACAGCTCGTTCACTGCCTCGTGCGGAAAGTGCTGCGCCAGCAGGTGCACCGGCACGTAGCCGGCGCGGCCGAACCGTTCGTTGATGCGCACCGACACCATGTGGATGCGGTCCTGGAAGGACTTGTACTCCTCCAGCGAGCTGCGCGAAGGCGCGGCCACCTGCACGAAGCTGAAGCGGCCTATCCATTCGGGGTACTTCTCGAGCATGCGCTCCACCGCGTGCAGGCGCTCGAGGATGCCCTTGGTGTAGTCGAAACGGTCGACGCCGAGGGCGATCTTGTGATCGGGCCCGACGTTCAGCCGCTCGACCAGCTTGCGCCGGCAGTCCTCGATGGAGGACCACGAGGCGATCGTCGCCTCGGTCGGCCATTCGATCGAGATGGGGTAGGCCTCGACGAGCGTCGTGTCCTGCTGGAACGAGATCGTCGAGTGTTCCTGCTCGATGCGCGCTTCCAGGTAGCGGTCCACCGTCTCCATGAAGTTCTTGCAGTGGTAGCGCGTGTGAAAGCCGAGGATGGTGCTGCCGAGCATGCCCTGCAGGATCTCGCGGCGCCATGGGCAGATGCCGAAGGACTCTGGGTTGGGCCAGGGGATGTGCCAGAAGGTCAGGATGGTGGCGCGCGGCAGCTTGGCGCGGATCATCGCGGGCAGCAGCGCGAAGTGGTAATCCTGCACCAGCACGATCGGGTCTTCGCTGCGCGCCTCGGCCACCACGGCGTCCGCGAAGCGCTGATTGACTTCGCGGTAGGCCTGCCAGTCGCTCTCGCGGAACACCGGCCGCACGTGCGCCACGTGGCACAGCGGCCACAGGCCCTCGTTGGCAAAGCCGTAGTAGTAGCCCTTCTCCTCCTCCGGCGTGAGCCACAGGCGGCGCAGGGTGTAATCCGGGTGCCCTGGAGGCACACCGACGTGGTCCTGGCGGTCCACGGCCTGCCGGTCGCCGCTGCCGCTGCCATGGGCGATCCAGGTGCCCGAGCACGCGCGCATTACCGGCTCGACCGCCGTCACGAGGCCGCTGGCCGGCCGCTTGACGACCACCTCCTTGCCCTCCTTCTCGTGGATGTAGGGCTCGCGGTTGGAGACGACGATGACCTGGTCGCCGCGCAGCTTGGTGTGCAGCAAGGCGCGCAGGCGATCCGGGTTCCACTCCGCCTCCGGCCCCTGCGCGCGCCGGTACTCGTCTTCGAGATCCCGCAAGCGGGCGCGCAGATCGTTGGCGAAGGGCTCCAGCTCGGGCGGCGGTGAACCGCTGGTGGGCGAGAGCATCGGGCTCAGGAGCCCTTCGCCGCGCATGATCGCGCGCACGCCAGACACCCAGCCGCGCCAGCTGAGCTGCGCGACGATCATCGTGATCAGCGCCATCGTCAGGCCAAGGCCGGCGATCAGGATGATGAGGTAGCGCCGCGTGTCCTGGCTGCGGCGGTCGACGAAGCTCAGATCATGCAGCAGCACCACGTCGGCGATGCGGCCGTTCTCGGTATTGATCGGGTGCACGCCCACATGGACCGGGCCGCCCTCGATGCGCATGCGCGGGTCGGGCTGCGTTGCAAGCGCCGTCGACGCCGCGCATGTCAACGTCTTCGGATAGGCTGACGTGCGGTTCAAGAGCACGCCGTCGGGAGTGCACAGTGCAATGGCGACCATGCGCTCGTCCTGCACCGCGCGGTCGATCAGCGTTTGCAGCCGCCGGGTCCTGTCTGCCGCCATCGCCTCGCCTATCGGGTCGGACAGCGTATTGGCCATCAGTTCGCCTCGGGTATTCAAGTCGCGTGCGAACCAGCGCAGCGTGAGCTGATCCATCAGGGGCAAGGCGAGGTAGGCCGCTGCGACCAGCGTCAAGAGCAGCGGGATGAGAAATCTGAGCTGGAGCCGAAGGGTTTTCACGGAACGGTTGATATTTGTAATCTTTGAGGCGCTGGAGGGCCTTAAGGTGGCGGGCAATTAGCGCGCCTGCATGCGCAACCGCGTGCAGGGCACCACTTTCAGGACGCTCTGCGCCGGCCAGCGCGCTCCACTTTCTACAATTTTCACGAAGGATTATTGATGACCGACTCAGCCAAGGGTGTGCCACAAGGTAATACGCCTGCCGAGGCTTGCGCATGACGCAGCCGCTCACGCCCGCTTCCGCCGCCAATCGAGCCGGGCTCGACGTCGCGATGATCGGCAACTGCGCCATCAGTGCGCTGGTCAACACGCAAGGCACGATCGTGTGGTGCTGCATGCCGCGGTTCGATGGCGATCCCATCTTCCACGCCCTGCTCGACAGCCGGGACGGCCTGCCGCGCGACGGCACGTTCGGCATCGAACTGGAGGGCTTCGTGCGTTCCGAGCAGGCCTACGACGCAGGCACCGCCATCCTGCGCACGCGGCTGTACAACGGCGACGGCGAGGGCATCGAGATCGTCGACTTCGCGCCGCGGTTCTTCCACCGCGACCGGCCGTTCCGCCCGGCGCAGATCGTGAGGCGGGTGCGCCCGCTGGTCGGCCACCCGCGGGTGCGCCTGGTCATTCGCCCGCGCGGCGACTGGGGCTCGGTCAAGCCGGCGATGACGCGCGGCAGCAACCACCTGCGCTTCGAGCTGCCTGGCACGACCTTGCGGCTGAACACCAATGCGCCGCTGACCTACGTGGTCGACGAGACCTGCTTCTCGCTGCGCACACCGGTGAGCTTTCTGCTCGGGCCCGACGAAACCTTGCCGGCCGGCATCGAAGAGACCGCGCGCGATTTCGAGGAGCAGACCGCGAGCTACTGGCAGCACTGGACGCGCCGCCTCGCGCTGCCGCTGGAGTGGCAGGAGGCGGTGATCCGCGCGGCGATCACGCTCAAGCTGTGCCAGTTCGAAGAAACCGGCGCCATCGTCGCGGCCATGACGACGAGCATCCCTGAGGCGCCCAACACCGAGCGCAACTGGGACTACCGCTATTGCTGGCTGCGCGACGCCTTCTTCGTGGTGCGGGCGCTGAACAGCCTGTCCGAAGTCGGCACGATGGAGGACTACCTGCGCTGGCTCAACGACGTCGTGCGCAGCTCGCATGGCGGCCACGTGCAGCCGCTGTACGGCATCGGCCTGGAGAAGCAGCTGACCGAGAACGTGGTGCCCCACCTCGCCGGCTACCGCGGCATGGGCCCGGTGCGCGTGGGCAACCAGGCCTACGAACATTTCCAGTACGACGTCTACGGCAACATCGTGCTCGGCGCCGCGCAGGCCTTTCACGACCACCGCCTGCTGCGCCGCGCCGACGAGACCGACTTCATCGCGCTCGAAGGCATGGGCGAGCAGGCCTGGCGCTTTCACGATCAGCCCGATGCCGGCATGTGGGAGCTGCGCACCCGTGCGCGCGTCCACACCTCGTCGTCGCTGATGTGCTGGGCGGCGTGCGACCGGCTGGCCAAGATCGCCGGCGTGTTCGGCAAGCCCGACCGCGTGGCGCACTGGCGCGGCCGCGCCGACTCGATCCGCAGCAAGATCCTCACCCTCGCATGGAACGAGGAGCGCAAGGCCTTCGCCGAGAGCTTCGGCGGCAAGGACCTGGATGCGAGCGCGCTGTTGATGGCCGAAGTGGGCTTCATCGACCCGAAGGACCCCCGCTTCATCTCGACCGTCGAGGCGCTCGAGGGCTCGCTGTGCGACGGGCCCTTCATGCGGCGCTACGAGGCGCCCGACGACTTCGGCCGCCCGGAGACTGCCTTCAACGTCTGCTCGTTCTGGCGCATCGACGCACTTGCGCGCATTGGCCGCACCGCGCAGGCGCGCGAGATCTTCGAAGCGCTGCTCGCGCACCGCAACCACGTCGGGCTGCTCTCGGAAGACTTCTCGCCGGGCAGCCGCGAGCTGTGGGGCAACTTCCCGCAGACCTACTCGATGGTCGGCGTGATCAACGGGGCGGTGAGGCTGTCGCAGCCGTGGGACACGATGGTGTGAACGCGGTGCGGCGAATGGATGCCGACTTTCCTCCCGCTTTGGCTGTGCATAGCATTGGCGGCATGCGCTTCCAGGAGAGTCGACCATGAGCCAAGCCTCCCGTGCCTTCATGGACCGCCTGGGCCTGTCGGTGCCGATCGTTCAGGCGCCGATGGCGGGTTTCCAGGCGAGTGCGCTCGCCATCGCCGTCGGCGGCGCCGGAGCACTCGGATCGCTGGCGGGCGCCTTGCTGACGCCGCAGATGCTGCGTGACGAGGCAAAGGCAGTGCGTGCACAGGCCGGACGGCCCCTCAACGTCAACTTCTTCTGCCACCAACCGGCGGCGGTCGATGAGGCAAGGGAGCAGGCATGGCGCGCGGCATTGCAGCCGTATTACGACGAGTTCGGTGTCGATCCCCGAGGTATCGCCGCCGGCCCGGCACGCCTGCCGTTCGACGACGCTGCGGCCGCGGTGGTCGAGGAACTGCGACCCGAAGTGGTCAGCTTTCACTTCGGACTTCCTTCACCCGGCCTGCTTGAGCGGGTCCGCCGCACCGCCGCGCAGATCTGGTCGACGGCGACCACCGTCGATGAGGCGCTCTGGCTCGAGGCGCACGGCGTCGACGCGGTCATTGCGCAGGGTCTCGAGGCCGGAGGCCACCGGGGCATGTTCCTGACCGACGACATCACCACCCAGCTTGGAACGATGGCCCTCGTTCCTCAGGTCGTCGCGTCCACGCGGCTGCCGGTGATCGCCGCCGGCGGCATCGCCGATGCAGGCGGCGTGGCGGCGGCGCTGCGCCTCGGCGCGGTCGCCGCCCAGGTGGGGACGGCATTCCTGCTGTGCCCGGAAGTGACAACCAGCGCACTGCACCGCGAGGCGCTGGCGTCCGAGGCGGCCCGGCACACGGCCCTGACCAACCTGTTCACGGGTCGGCCTGCGCGGGGTATCTTCAACCGGCTCATGCGCGAACTCGGACCGATGAGCGACCTGTCCCCAGTCTTTCCCTCGGCCGTGACCGCGCTCATGCCGCTGCGCGCTGCCGCCGAGAAGGCCGGCCACGCAGACTTCTCACCTTTGTGGTGCGGCCAGAATGCGCGAGGTGCGCGGCGCGTGCCGGCCGCAGACATCGTGAGGTCCCTGGCGACGATGAGCGAATCCCGTTAGTGCGCTTTTGGGCTTTGGTGCGGTGCGGGTGCAGGAGTCCTGATCACCGCGAGACACTGCTCCAGGAATGCCGCGCTCATCGCGCCTGTGCCAGCCCGTCGGCGCGGAAGAGGTGGATCGCTTCCGGCGGCAGCGAATAGGGCACCTCGTCGTCGATGCGGATGTCGTCGCGCTGCGTCTTCGCCAGCAACGCCGGCACGCCGTCGCGCAGGTCGAGGTACACATAGCTCAGCTCGCCCAACCGCTCGACGTGGTTCACGCGCGCCCGCTGCGGCCCTTGACCGACGATCACGTGCTCCGGACGGATCCCGAGCGTCACGTGCTCGCCCACCTGCAGGCCTTGCGGCGACAGCTGCGCATCGCAGACGATCTCGCGCGCGGCCGCCTGCACATGGCCGTCGCCGAGCGCCGTGACACGCGCGTCGATGAAGTTCATCGCCGGCGAGCCGATGAAGCCCGCCACGAAGCGGTTGGCGGGGTGGTGGTACAGCTCCAGCGGGTGGCCCACCTGGGCCACGCTGGGCATGTCGGCGCGCCCGCCCAGCGGCTGCAGCAGCACGATCTTGTCGGCCAGCGTCATCGCCTCGACCTGATCGTGCGTCACGTAGACCATGCTCGCGGTGCCCAGCTCGCGGTGCAGCTTGGCGATCTCCACGCGCGTCTGCACGCGCAGCGCCGCGTCGAGGTTGGACAACGGCTCGTCGAACAGAAAGGCCTTGGGCTTGCGCACGATCGCGCGGCCGATCGCCACCCGCTGGCGCTGGCCGCCGGAGAGTTCCTTGGGCCGACGCTGCAGCAAGCCCTCGAGGTGAAGGATGCGCGACGCCTCGGCCACGCGGCGTTCGATCTCGGCGGCCGCAAGCTTCTGGTGGCGCAGGCCGAAGGCCATGTTCTCGTGCACCGTCATGTGCGGATACAGCGCATAGCTCTGGAACACCATCGCCACGTTGCGCTGCGCCGGCGGCAGGTCGTTGACGATCACGCCGTCGATCTCGATCTCGCCGCAACTCGGGTCCTCGAGGCCGGCGATCAGCCGCAACAGCGTCGACTTGCCGCAGCCCGACGGCCCGATGAAGACGCAGAACTCGCCGGGGTCGATGGTCAGCGTGATCTCGTTGAGGATGCTCGCGGCGCCGAACTGCTTGCCCACGCCTCGCAAATCGATGCGGCTCATCTGTTGCTCCAGTCCTTTGTTTCTTGCGTCAGCCCTTGACGGCACCCGCCGACAAGCCCGAGACGATCAGCCGCTGGAAGTAGACGACGAGCGCCACCAGCGGCAGCGTCACGATGACCGACGCGGCCATGATCTTTCCCCACGGCAGCTCGAAGCCGCTCGGCGTGCTGATCAGTGCAATCGCCACCGGCACCGTGCGCTCCTCGGTCGACAGTGTGAAAGTCAGCGCGAACAGGAACTCGTTCCAGGCCGCGATGAAGGCGAGCAGCCCGGTGGCGACGACCGCCGGCCACAGCAGCGGCATGAAGATGCGGAAGATCAGCGTGAAGACGCCCACGCCGTCCATCGCCGCGGCCTCTTCCAGCTCCTTGGGCAGCTGGCGCATGAAGGTCACGAGCACCCACACGGTGAACGGCAGCGTGAGCACGAGGTCGGCGATCATCAGCGCGCCCAGGCTGTCGTAGAGGCCGAAGAAGCGCACCAGCTCGAACATGCCAGAGAGCACCGCCACCTGCGGGAACATCGACGCCGAGAGGATGACCATCAGCAGCAGCCCTCGCCCGCGGAACTGCACGCGGCCGAGCGCCCAGGCGGCCATCAGGCTCAAGCCGAGCGAGATGCCCACCACGCTGCCGGCCACGACCACCGAGTTCAGCAGGTTGCGCGCAAACGGCTGGTCGGCGAACACGCCGCGGTAGTTGGCGAAGGTCGCGGCATCCGGCCACAGCTGCGGGGAGAACAGTCCCACGCCCTGCTTGAGCGAACTCGACAGCGCATAGACCAGCGGGAAGACCGAGACGAAGATGAACAGCAGCGCGGCGGCGTAGTAGCCGATGCGGCCCCAGGGGAGTGTCCGAACGGGGGACGTGGGTCTGCGGGCGTTGGCGCTCATGCCGACGCCTTCTCGACGCTCTTGCGCATCATCCCCATCGCAAGGATGGTCACCAGCGCGATCATGAAGAAGAGGCAGGTCGCGGCGGCCGAACCGTAGCCGACCAGCCCGAAGTCGATCAGCTGCTCGCGCACGAACACCGACATGCTCTTGGTCTCGCGACTGTTGGAGGTCATCACGTAGATGATGTCGAAGACCCGCAGCGCGTCGAGCGTGCGGAAGATCATCGCCACCATCACGCCAGGCAGGATCAGCGGCAGCGTGACGCGGCGAAACACCGTCCAGCGCGGCACGCCATCGACCTTGGCCGCCTCGTAGCAATCGACCGGGACCATCTGCAAGGCAGCGAGGATCAGCAGCGCCATGTAGGGTGTCGCCTTCCACACGTCGACCAGAACGATCGTGAACAGCGAGAGCTGCGGGTCGGCCGTCCAGGCAAGCGGCGCCGAGATGATGCCCAGCATCAGCAGGTAGTGGTTCACGATGCCGAACTGGTCGTGCAGCATCCAGCTCCACATCTTGGCCGACACCACCGTCGGGATCGCCCACGGCACCAGCATCGCCGCGCGCAGCAGCGTGCGGATGCGCGACGGCTGGTTGAGCAGCAACGCGACGCCAAGCCCCAGCAGCGTCTCCAGCGTCACCGACAGGCCCGCGAAGACGAGCGTGTTGCCCACCGACTGCCACCAGTCGCCGCTGCGCAGCAGGCCGTATTCGCCGATGTAGTTCTCGAGCCCGACGAAGGTCTGCTCGCTCAGCCGCGACAGCTCGGTGTCGGTGAAGCTGAACCAGATCGTGCGGCCCAGCGGCCAGCCTGCCACCAGCAGCAGCACGACCAGCATCGGCGCGGCCATCCACCAGGCGCGGCGTATGCGCTGCCTGGCCAGACCGCCGGCGCCGACCGCGCGCTTGCCCGTCTTCGCGAGCGGGCTCGCCACGGGGTTCACGACGGTGCTCACGTCGACGCTTCGGCGCGTACGCTGGCTTTCAGTTCCACTTGCCGCCGCGGCTCAGGCGGCCGAGGGCCTGCTCCAGACGACCCAGCGCTTCATCCGGCTTGGACTTGCCCGAGAGCACTTCGTGGCTCGCGTTCCAGAACTGGTTGCTGACCTGGTTGTAGCGCGGCCCCGTCACCGTGGTCGGGCGCGCGATCGCGCTGGTGAAGGTGCCGTAGAGCTCGCCCATGAAGGGGTTGGCCTTGATGATCTCCGGATCCTTGTAGAGCGCGCCGATGGTCGGGTTGAACGAGCCCCGCAGCGCCCTGTCCTTCTGCACCGCGGCACTGGTCATGTGCATCACCAGGTCAGCCGCCAGCGCCGCGTGTTTGGAGTATTTCGACACCGCCAGCGACTCGCCGCCCAGCGTGGCCGCGTTGCGGCCGCCGGCACCGCCCTTGGGCAGCACCGCCACGCCGACCTTGCCTCGGATGACGCTGTCGTCGCCCTGTGCCAGCGACCACGCATACGGCCAGTTGCGCATGAAGACAGCGTTGCCGGCCTGGAACACGCCGCGTGCCTCTTCTTCGGCGTAATTCAGCACGGCGGTGGGCGAGATGCTCCCCACCCACGACGCCGCCGTCTGCAGCGCCTTCGCGGCGTTCGGGTTCTTGATGCTGACCTTGCCGTCGGCCTCGACGATGGAGCCGCCGCCGAAGCTCGCCACCCACTCGAGCGCGTTGCAGGTCAGCCCCTCGTAGGCGCGGCCCTGCCACACGAAGCCCCACATCTTGTCGTTGCCGGCGGCGCGTTCTCCGTCCTGGATCTTCTTCGCGCTCGCAGCCAGCTCGTCCCAGGTGCCGGGCACCTTGGCGCCGTACTTCTGCAGCAGGTCCTTGCGATAGAACAGCAGTCCGGCGTTGGCGAACCAGGGCATCGCCACGAGCCGGCCGTTGTTGGTGTTGTTGGCGATGAAGCCTTCGAAGTGCTCCTTCTCGGCGCCCTTGGTGTAGGCCTTCAGGTCCACCAGATGGCTGCCCAGCAGCCCGGGCCAGATCACGTCGACCTGCAGCACGTCGATCTTGTCGGAGCCCGCCGAGAGCACCTGCTGGTACAGCGCCAGGCGCTCGCTCGCGTCGTTCGGCGGCGTGACGATCTGCACCTCGTTGCCGGTCTTCTTGGCCCAGGCCTCGGCCGAGCCTTTGCAGAACTCGAGTTCCTGGCCCACGCCCGAGCAGGAGATCTTGATCGACGCCGCCTGCGCGGAGCCTGCAAACAGAGCACAGGCGATCACCACGCCATGGGCCAAGGATGGCTGAAGAAACTTGTTCATTCGATGTCTCCGATGTTCATGCACCGGTGCACGCGGGGAGAACTGCTCTCGCCGCGGCCCTTGCGTTCGTCGTGGGTGTATCTGAACGCTAGCCGATGAACACGGAATTTCGAATGTTTCCCCGCCGGGACAATGGTTGAAATCAACCGGTGGCGCGCAACGCGGGCGCATCCTCCGCGGCGGGCTGCACGAGGAGCCGCGACATCCAGGCCCACAATGTGTCAGGCTCGAAAGGCTTGTGAACGAAGGCAAAGCTTGCGTCCCACTGCCCCGCGTTGGGCAGCAGTTCCGGCGACAGGCCCGACATCAGACCCATCGGAAGTTCGGGCCAGCGGCTGCGCACGAGATGCGCGAAGCGCAGGCCATCCATTCCGGCGCCGAGGCAGATGTCCGACAGCACAGCGTCGACCGATGCGCCGCGCTCCAGCACACCCAGCGCCCGTTCGGCCGACGGCATCGCCGTGACGCGCAAGCCCTCGCGGGTGAGCATGTCGGTCAAGGTGGCGCGAAAGGCGTCGTCGTCGTCGACCACCAGCACGTGCACGCCTCGCAGCGGCGCGGGCGGCGACGTGCGCTCGCATGCGCCGGCGGGCGCTCCAGCGCCCGCCGAAGCCGGAAAGCGCAGTGTCACCACGGTGCCGCGGTCCGGCTTGCTGGCCAGAGTCACGTCCCCGCCCGACTGCCGCACGAAGCCGTAGACGATCGACAGGCCGAGCCCGCTGCCCTCGCCGGCGGGCTTGGTGGTGAAGAACGGGTCGAAGACACGCCCTTGCTGATGCTCGGGGATGCCGCGGCCGGTGTCGCTGACTTCAATCTCGACCCGGTCGCCGTGCGCACGCGTGCACACCACCAGCTCGCCGCCGTCGGGCATCGCCGCGGCGCTGTTGAGCACCAGGTTGAGCAGCGCGTTCTCCAGCTGGCCGCGGTCCACGTGCACCTGCGACGGCGCCGCCTGCAGATCGACGCGCACGCTCACCTGCGGGCCGGCGCTGTATTCGATCAGGTCCTGCATCTCCTCGATCATCTCGTCGACCGGAACCTGCTCGGCCTGCAGCGGCTGGCGGCGCGCGAAAGCGAGCAGCCGGCGCGTCAGCGCCGCGGCACTGGTCGCCGCCCTGTGCACGCGCTTCCACTGCGCATGTGCCTGCGGGTCGCCGGCGAGCTGCTCCTCGAGAAGCGAGAGGTTGCCGAGGATGGTGCCGAGATAGTTGTTGAAATCGTGCGCCACGCCGCCGGTGAGCTGGCCCAGCACGTCGAGCTTCTGCGCGTGCTGCAGCTGTGCTTCGATCGCGCGGCGTGCCGTCACGTCGGTCATCAGGGTCACGGTGCCGCCGTCGGGCATCGCGCGGCTGCGCAGGTCCAGCACCTGGCCGTCGGGCAGCTTCAGCTCGACGTGTTCCGGCACGCTCGCCTCGGCGATCAGCTGCGGCACCAGCGGCTGCGCTTCGCCGCGCTCGGGGCCGACCCACGTGGTGCCGTGAGGCAGCCGCTGCAGCATCTCGCGGCGCGAGATGCCCTCGGCCGGCTCGATGCCGTGCGGCCGCAGCAGCCGCCCGAGCTGCGGGTTCCACAGAATCAGCCGGTGCGCCGGGTCGAACACCGCCAGGGCGTCGGTCAGGCTCTCGTGCACGGCTTCGAGCAGCTCGCGCTGGCTCTTCAAGTCCGCCAGCAGCTTCTGCTTGGCAAGCAGGTTGTCGCGGAACACCTCGAAGCTGCGCGCCAGCTCGCCCAGTTCGTCGCGCCGCGTCGTGGCGGGCGTGGCCTGCGCGGTGTCGCCTTGCGCCAGGCGCGACATCACGTGGGTGATGTTCTCCACTTGCGCGACCAGCCGGCGCACGTAACGCGTGGCGCCGAGGCCGATCGCGACGCACACGACCGCCAGCAGCAGCATCCCGGTCTCGCCGGAGCGGATGGCGCGCTGCACCTTGTCGTTGCGCAACGCGGCCGTGTTGCGCAGCCCTTCCACGTGCTGCGCCACCTCGTCGCTCAGGCGATCGGCGTTGGACCGGGTCAGCGCGACGAGATAGTTGGTGCGGCCCTCGTAGTCGAGCAGGTCGCGGCGCAGCGCGAGGATGTTGTCGGGGCCTGTAGAGAGCGCATCGAGCTGCTGCACGAAGCGCTCGTCGAAGGCAGCGAGCGCATGGCGGCGCCGCGCGGCGAGCAGCAGCGCCTCGACGTCCGCCTGCAGGCGGCCGAGCGTCGCGGCCTTGTCGGTCGTGGCGCCCAGCACCAGGCTGGACCACAGTTCGGCCACCGCCGGGTCGCCGGCCGGGCCGCCGCGGCTGCCGGCGTGGATGCGCGTGCCGAGCTGGCCGAGGACGGTGAGTTGCTGCTCGAGCCGCGCGTCGATCGACTGGCGCAGCTTGGTCAGCATGATGAGCGTCGACAAGTCGCGGTCCACGCCCTCCAGGCGCCGGCTCATGGCCGGCTGCAGGTCGCCCGAAGGCGGCAAGGTCGAGGAGCGGCGGCGGATGTCGTCGAGCAGGCCCGCGACCACCGCCGCATTGGTCTCCAGCGTCTCGGGCGTGCGCGAGTCGGCGAGGTGCGGCGCGATCGCCGCCAGCTGCGCGGTGCGTTCGGCCAGTTCGAGCGCACGTGCGATGCCGGGCAGCACTTCGTCCTCGTAGCCGGCGAGTTCGCGCTGCATGCTGCGCATGCCCAGCCAGCCGACGATGGCGAGCGCGATGGTGGCGAGCAGCAGGATCACGAACGCGGCCAGGAGGCGCGTGCGCACGCGGTCGACGCTGAAGCGGTGGAGGATGGAAGCCATCGATACGCAGCCCGCAACGTCGCGTCAGCCCCGGATCACCGGCGCCGCAAATACGTACCCGATCCCCCGCTCCGTGCAGATGTACTGCGGATGCTTCGGGTTCGGTTCGATCTTGCGCCGCAGCCGCAGGATCAATACGTCGATCGTGCGGTCGAACACCTCGGTCTCCAGGCTGCGTGTCTGCTCGAGCAGCTGGTCGCGTGTCCACACGCGCTGCGGCTGGCGCACGAAGGCTTCGAGCAGGCGGTACTCGGCCTGCGTCAGCGCGCAGGGCGCACCATCCTCGCGGATCAGCTCGCGCTCCGAGAGGTCGAGCACCCAGTCGCCGAAACGCAGCTGGTCGCGGTTGGCGGCCTTGGGCGGGCGTGGCGCGTTGGAGGGCGGCGCGCCGGTTTCCACTGCATAGCGGCGCAGCACGGCGCGCACGCGCGCCAGCAGTTCGCGCGGACTGAAGGGCTTGATCAGGAAGTCGTCGGCGGCGAGTTCGAGCAGCAGAACGCGATCGGTCTCGTCGCTCGCGCCGCTGACCATGATGATCGGGATGGCCGAGCGCTGGCGCAGCTCGCGCGCGAGCGTCAGCCCGTCTTCCGTCTTCAGCCGCAGGTCGAGCAGGATCAGCGAATAGGTGTGCCGCGACAGCGCCTCGTGCATCTGCCGGCCGTTGCCGGCGCCGTCGGCCTCGAAGCCGGCCTTGCGCAAGAGGTCTTCGAGCGAGGCCACCATGTCGGGCTCATCGTCGACGACGAGGATGCGTGATTTGTTCGTCTCCATCTCGGGCAGTTCTCCTGCGCTCTGTGTCGCCGCAACCCGCGGGCGGATGCGTGCAGCCGAGTAGATACCAAAGCGCGAGGCCGGGAGAATTGCAATTGTTAAGCAGTGGCGCGGGATGCGCAAAAGCGGCGGAATGGCCCTCCACCCGTTCGGCCTGAGGTATCGAAGGCCCCGTGCCGGCGATGCGTCGGCTTCGATACCTCAGCCGGTCCTTCGATACCTCAGGACGAACGGCCGGCGAACAACGGCCGGCGGACAACGGTCAGCGGAGCCTCAAGGTGTCTTGCGCGCCTCGGCGCCGTGGGCGTGAGCCAGCCACAGGCGGGCGAGTTCAGCCGTGCCATCGCTGCCCTGCACGCCCTTCAGCCACTGCGCCGCCTTGCTGCGCTGGCCTGCCTGCAGCGCCGCCACGCCGAGATGCAGCCGCGCGTCCTGCGGCCGCGCGAGGCCGCCCTTTTGCAGGCCGAGTTCCATCATCGCCAGGCCCTTGTCGGCCTGGCCGTGGTGGACGAGGCGCCAGCCCAGCCGGAACAGGGCGGTGCCCTGCGGCGCGGCGGCGGCGGTGGCAGCGTCGCCGTCGAGATTGGCGAGGGAGCGCTCTTCTTCCGCGGCGGCCTTGGCGGCGAGGTCGCGCAGGCGCCGGTGCCGCCCGGCCTGCGCGCCGCTTCCAAGCGCGCCGGCGGCAAAACCCCGCTTGACGATCTTGAGCGCCTCGGCCGGCGAAGACTCCTGCAGCGCAAGCTGGGTCATCTCGACGAAATCGGCCTCGCTCGACAGCGTCCCGGTCGCCAGGCGCAGGCGCAGCACGTCGAGCGACAGCCGGCCCGCAAAGCCGGCACGCTGTGCAACGCGGCTCAGGAGGTCGGCCCAGTAGTCCTTCTTCGGGTAATGCATCACCAGCCTTTCCAGCACACGCTGGTATGCGGGCCCGTCGTCGAGCCTGGCGTAGCAGTTCGCGAGCAGCTGCAGGCGCTGCTCGCTCGGCACACGACCGGCTTGCTCGTCGGCTTTCAGGATCGCCTGCAGCTCGCGCGCCGCTTCCGCGTGCGCGCCGGCCAGGTAGTGCGACTGCGCAAGCAGCATGCGCATCGACGGCTCGCTGCCGCCCTGGTTCGCATAACGCTGCGCGAACGACGCCGCGCGGGCGTAGTCCCTCGCGCGGTAGGCGAGGCCGGCCAAGGCCTGCAGTGTCGTCAGCTGCTCGGCCACAGGCAGCAGACGCGACGCAAGCGCGGCCTCGAAGGACTCGAGCGCGACATTGCCCTGCCCGGCCGCCAGCGCCGCGGTCCCGCGCATGCGCTGAACGGTCAGCGTCTCGAACGGCGTCTTGTTCGGCACCGCGTCTGCCTCGGCGATCCTCGCGAGCGCCTCGGCATGGCGCTTCGACTTCATCAGCTCCTGCGCCGCCTGCAACGGCTTGCCGACCTCGGGCCGCACCGTGTCCACGGCCGCAGCAAGCAGCGGCAGCAGCAGCGCACCCGCGAGTGCCAGCCGGACGAGGGCGTGCCTCATCGGACGAATTGCTCGTTGCCCACCATACCCAGCTTGGTCACACCCAGCCGCTGGGCGCTCGCGAGCACGGTGGCCACGGCCTTGTACTCGACGAGCTTGTTGGGCCGCACGTGCACCTCGGGCTGCTCGGCGATGGCCGCGGCCTGCGCGAGCTTGGCTTCGAGCGCCGCCCGGTCGGCAAGCATCTCGCCGTTCCACAGCACGGTACCGTCGAAGTCGATGTCGATGGTGACGACCACCGGCTCGGCCGTCTGCGGCGGCGGCGCGCCCGCGGGCATGTTCAGGTTGACCGAGTGCAGCTGGATCGGGATGGTGATGATCAGCATGATGATCAGCACCAGCATCACGTCGATCAGCGGCGTGGTGTTGATGTCGATCATC
>CAJPFZ010000053.1 GCA_905339355.1 Burkholderiaceae bacterium | reverse complement strand
ACGCGCCTGAAGTACCTCTGCGACGTCGGCCTCGGCTACCTCACGCTCGACCGGCAAAGCCGCACGCTCTCCGGCGGCGAGGTGCAGCGCATCAACCTGACGACGGCGCTCGGCACCTCGCTCGTCAACACGATGTTCGTGCTCGACGAGCCCAGCATCGGACTGCACCCCCGCGACATGGGCCGCATCGTCGAGGCGATGCACCGGCTGCGCGACGCCGGCAACACGCTGGTGGTGGTCGAACACGACCCGGCCGTGATGCTCGCCGCCGACCGGCTGATCGACATGGGCCCGGGGCCGGGCGAGCGCGGCGGCAACATCGTCTTCGACGGCACGCCCGAGGCGATCAAGAGCGCCGACACGCTGACCGGCGCCTACCTCGGCGCGCGCAAGCATGTCGGCATGGGCATCAAGCGCATGGTGGCCGAATCCACGCCCAAGCTGATCGTGCAGGGCGCGCGCGAGCACAACCTGAAGGGCATCACGGTCGAGTTCCCGCTGCAGCGCCTGGTCTGCGTGACGGGCGTCTCCGGTTCGGGCAAAAGCACGCTGATGCAGGACCTGGTGTTCCCCGCACTCGCCCGCCACTTCGGCAAGCCGACCGAGACGCCCGGCGACCACGACCAACTTCTCGGCGCCGACTGGCTGACCGAGGCGGTGTTCGTCGATCAGTCGCCCATCGGCAAGACGGCGCGCTCCAACCCGGCGAGCTACGTCGGCGCCTTCGACGAGATCCGCAAGCTGTTCGCCGAGGCGCCGCTTGCGAACCAGCGCGGCTACACCGCCGGCATGTTCAGCTTCAACGCCGGTGACGGGCGCTGCCCGACCTGCGGCGGCTCGGGCTTCGAGCACGTCGAGATGCAGTTCCTCTCCGATGTCTACCTGCGCTGCCCCGACTGCGACGGTCGCCGCTACCGCAGCGAGATCCTCGACGTGAAGATCGACCGCCGGCTGCCCGGCGACGTGATCCGCGACCTGTCGATCGCCGACGTGCTCGATCTCACCGTCAGCGAAGCGGTGCAGCTGTTCGCCCACGACCGCGAAGTGATCCGCGTGCTGCAGCCGATCGTCGACGTGGGCCTCGAGTACGTGAAGCTGGGACAGCCGGTGCCCACGCTGTCGGGCGGCGAGGCGCAGCGGCTGAAGCTCGCCGGCTTCCTCGCCGAATCGGTACAGAGCGTGAGCCGGCAGGCGCTGGCGAAGAAGGGCACCCTCTTCATGTTCGACGAGCCGACCACCGGCCTGCACTTCGACGACATCGCCAAGCTGATGCGCGCTTTCCGCAAGCTCTTGGACGCCGGACATTCGCTGATCGTCATCGAACACAATCTCGACGTCATCCGCGCCGCCGACTGGCTGATCGACCTCGGTCCGGAGGGTGGCGAGGCCGGCGGCGAGGTCGTGTGCACCGGAACGCCGGAGGAGGTGAAGCGCCACGCCACCTCGCACACCGGCCGGGCGCTCGCCGACTACGACACCGCGCTCGGCTTCGGCGGCCTGGCGGTCGAAGAAGGGCGCCCGCTGCAGACGCTGGTGAAGCAGGCGCGCGACGAGCGGCGAGCGAGCGAAGAGGTGATCCGCATCGTCAACGCCCGCGAACACAACCTCAAGTCGCTCGACGTCAGCATCCCGCGCGGGCAGTTCAGCGTGATCACCGGCGTGTCGGGCTCGGGCAAGAGCACGCTCGCCTTCGACATCCTCTTCAACGAAGGGCAGCGGCGCTACCTGGAATCGCTGAACGCGTACGCGCGCAGCATCGTGCAGCCGGCCGGGCGGCCGGAGGTCGATGCGGTGTACGGCATCCCGCCGACGGTGGCGATCGAGCAACGGCTGTCGCGCGGCGGGCGCAAGAGCACCGTCGCGACCACGACGGAGGTGTGGCACTTCCTGCGCCTGCTGTACGTGAAGCTCGGGCTGCAGCACTGCGTCAACGACGGCTCGCCGGTCAAGCCGCAGAGCGTGGAAAGCATCGCCGCGCAGATCCTGCGCGACCACAGGAACCAGCACGTGGGCCTGCTCGCGCCGCTGGTCGTCAACCGCAAGGGCGTCTACACCGACCTCGCGAAGTGGGCCAAGGCACGCGGCCACACGCACCTGCGCGTGGACGGCGAGTTCACCAAGGTCGAGCCCTGGCCGCGTCTGGACCGCTTCAAGGAGCACACGCTGGAGCTGCCGGTCGGCGACCTGATCGTGCGTGCCGACAACGAGGCCGAGCTGCGCCATCTGCTCGCCCGCGCGCTGGAACTCGGCAAGGGCGTGATGCACCTGCTGAGCCCGCTCGAAGGCCTGCGCGGCGCCATGCTGGCCGGCACGCCCACCCGCAAGGTCGGCGAGGTCAAGGTGTTCTCGACCAAGCGCGCCTGCCCGTCGTGCGGCACGAGCTATCCCGAACTCGACCCGCGCATGTTCAGCTACAACAGCAAGCACGGCTGGTGCACGACCTGCGTCGGCACCGGCCTCGCGTTGACACGCGAGCAGCGCAAGGCCTACGACGATTCGATCCGCGACGACGACAACAAAGGCCGCGAGCAGAGTTTTCCGTCGGAGGAGGCCGAGGTCGAAGGCGTGGTCGACGAACCCTGCCCCGACTGCGCCGGCACGCGGCTCAACGCCGCGTCGCGCGGCGTCACCTTCGAGGGCCATTCGATCGCCGCGATCGCGCAGTGGTCGGTGACCGATGCGCGCAGGTGGGTCGAGGCACTCAACCTGCTGGGCCGCGACGCCGAGATCGCGCGCGACGTGATCACCGAGATCCACAGCCGCCTCGAGTTCCTCGAGGAAGTGGGCCTCGGCTACCTGACGCTGGACCGCGCCGCG
>CAJPFZ010000052.1 GCA_905339355.1 Burkholderiaceae bacterium | reverse complement strand
CCGTAGTGCGCACCGAGGCCGCCGGTGAACAGGCCGTAGCCGTAGGCGTTGTGCACGATGTCGCCGCGGCGTGCGCCCGCCGCGTACAGTGAGCGTGCCATCAGGTCGGCCCAGGTATCGACGTCAGCCTGCGTGTAGCCGACGACGGTGGCCTTGCCGGTCGTGCCCGACGACGCATGCAGCCGCACGAGCTGATCGAAGGGCCGCGCGAACAGGCCGAAGGGGTACTGGTCGCGCAGGTCGGTCTTGACGGTGAACGGCAGCTTCGACAGGTCGTCGAGGGTGCGGACGTCCTCCGGCTGCGCACCCATCGCTTCGAGCCGCTGGCGCACGAGCGGCACGTGATCGAAGGCGTTGCGCAGCGTCGACTGCAGCCGGCCGAGCTGCAGTTGCGCCAGCAGCTCGCGCGGCATCGTTTCCTGCTCGGGATGCAGGAAACCGCGCTCGAAACGGTCGACGCCGAGGCCGGTTTCCGCTCTGGAGATTGCACCCATGGAACCCTCCTGCGATGGTCGTGTCAGCGCGGCACGCCGCGCACCGGAAGCCGGGTCAGCCTGAAGCCCTGGTTGAAGGCCGCACGCGTGATCAGCACGAACTTGAAGCGCACGCCGGGCGCAGCGGCGAGCACGCCGGCCGCCGCCCACAGCAGCGCGCCGATGGCCTCGCCGGCGAGGCCGCTCGCCGCGAGCGCGATCAGCACCAGCGGCGCGACGCCGCCGAGCCATTGCAGCGCCCATCCGGCGTGGTCGATCGCCGCCAGTGCTCGCGGCGCCGCTGACGAGGCGAGGCGCGCGCGCCACTGGCGCCACAGCAGCCAGCGTGTCGCCAGCAATCCGGCAAACGGCAGCGCAAGAAGCGGATCGACCGGGTTCCACCACGCGGTGGCGAGCCAGAACAGCCCCGCCCCTTCTGCCAGGCCGCTTGCCATGAGCAGCGGCACGGTGAGCGGCTCGCGCCACGCCGGGATGCCCTTGGCCGCCTGCACGATGCGCGCCTGGCAGTAGATGAACACCACGGCGGTGAGCGCGGCCAGCGGGGCGAGCGGCCACACGCCGAGCGCGGCGCCGAGACCGAGCGCGAACAGCGGCAGCGACGCCATCGCCTCGCGCGACATCCACGAGCTGCGCGCGTTGATGAACACGTTGAGCGCGCGCAGCGGCCGGCCGATCTCGAGCCACACGCACAGCAGCCCGAGGCCGACCAGGCCCATGCCGGCCAGCATCAGCAACGCCGCCGCCAGGCCGTCGAGTCCCGACAGGCCGGTGAACACGATCAGCCCGCTGCCCGCGCCTCCGCAGATGAAGTTGCCGGCGGCACGCCAGTCCCACTGGGTCTGATGCCAGGGGTTCGGGCCGAAACCGGCGCTGGGGGTGGTCATGTCAGGGGCTCCTTCGCCCGTTCGGGCTGAGGTATCGAAGCCCAGCCCTTCGATACCTCAGGGCGAACGGGTTCGGGCTTCGATACCTCAGCCTGAACGGAGTTTGTGGACTGCGACGAGCTTTCCGGGCAGCAGTGAGCTTGCGCCGGGATGCCGTAAGCAGGACGCATGTACTTCATGCCGGATTCCTGTCCCACAAATAGAAGAACCCCGGCCCGGTGCCGAGCTCCTCATGCATGCGGAAATGCTGGTTCTGCGCCAGCAGCTGCGACACGTTGCTGTTCGGATCCTCGATGTCGCCGAAGGCGAGCGCTTCGGCGATGCACGAGTTGACGCAGGCAGGCGTCGCTTCGGGGTCGACACCCGGCACCTGCCCCTTCGCGAGGCCGGTGTCGATGCGCTCGACGCAGAAGGTGCACTTGGTTGCCACCGAGCGCTTGGCGTCGTCGTGGCGCAGGGCCTCGTTCTCGGTGGGCTTCGCGCCGTAGGCGAAGGACAGCAGGTCGGTCTTGTAGCGTGCCTGGTAGGGGCAGGCGACGGCGCAGTAGGCGCAGCCGATGCACAGGTCGTAGTCGATGGTGACGATGCCGTCAGCACGCTTCTTCGTCGCCGTGGTCGGGCACACCGGCAGGCAGGCCGGCTCGTCGCAATGCTGGCAGCCCACCGGCACGAAGGCGCGCTGCACGTCGGGGTACTCGCCCACCTCGATGTCGAGCACCCGCCGCCACTGCACCCCCGGCGGCGTGGCGTTGGCGTGTTTGCACGATGCCGTGCAGGTCTGGCAACCGACGCAGCGCCTCAGATCGGCAACCATCGCCCAGCGAGTCATGATGACGACTCCCGGTTCTTGGCCTTGCCGATCTTCACCCGCACGATGTCGGCCCCCGACCCGGTCGAATCCGTCAGCGCGATCGACATCGTCGCCAGCGAATTCATGCTCGGCATGCCGAAGTCCTTGGCCAGCGGCGTGGCCCAGTGGTCGAACTGGCCGATCAGCAGCAGCGTGTCGGGCCGGATGCCCTGCCGCAACACTGCCCGCCCCTGCACGTGGCGCGCCGGCGTGGCGATCTCGATCGCGTCGCCCTCGGCGATGCCGAGCCGCTCGGCGGCGCCGGTGTTGATGATCACGCCGCGGTGGCCGGCGATGTTGTCGGCCACCTCCTTGATCATCTGCACGCCGACGTTGCCGCCCCAGGCGTACTGCATGCTGCGCGCGGTGAGCAGCCAGAACGGGTAGTCCTCGGGTCGGCCACCGGCCAGCACCAGCGCGGCCTGCCACGGCGCGCCGAAATCCTTGCACGCCGGCAGCGCCTGGTACTCCTCGAGCTGCACGTCCCACCAGTGCATGTCGTGTTCGTGCAGGCGGCGGCCGAGCTCGACGCCGACGCGCGCGAGCCGCTCCTGGTAGGGCAGCTCGAAGCGCAGCCCGCGCGCCTTCAGCGTCGGGAACAGGTACCAATCGCTGCGTGGGAACGGGCGCGTCGAGAGACCCTTCTCCTTCCACCAGTCGAGCCCGTGGGTCTCGGTGCCTTCGCTCAGCTCGGCGCTCGCCGCGCGGCACACCGCGTCCCAGATCTCTTCGCGGCTGTGCTCGCGAGCCGGGTCGAGCGAGAAGTCGCCGTGCGCGCCCTTCAGCGGCACGCCGCCAGCGCCCTTGTTGATCGCGCCGACGTACTTGGCCGTGAGCCCCGTGCGCTGCGCGAGTTCGCTCGCGATGTCGGTGAAGTCGCGTGCCTCGCCGCGGGTGGCCACCACCGGCTGGCGCAGCGCGAAACCCTGGTGGTCCCAGAACTGCTCGATGTACTTGGTGCCGCCGATGCGGATCAGCTGCAGGCTTTCCAGGTCGGTCGCGTCGGGCAACAGGATGTCCGCGACGTGGTTGGTCTCGTCGCGCGTG
Source organism: Burkholderiaceae bacterium (assembly GCA_905339355.1). Lineage (GTDB taxonomy): Bacteria > Pseudomonadota > Gammaproteobacteria > Burkholderiales > Burkholderiaceae_C > Albitalea. Next base: position 380 of record CAJPFZ010000052.1, on the reverse strand, counting down.
TAGGCGAAGGCGACGACGAAGGGCATGCGTGCCATCTGCTGGCCCAACGCGGCCGTGTCCCAGAACGAGATCGCCGGGTTGGTGCGGTAGACGAACCACACGTCGGGCAAGGTCACGCGCGGCAGGCCGGCCGGGGTGTCCTTCAGGAACATCCACGAGAAGTGCGTCGGCCCGAGCGCCTGGCTCCACGGCCCGTCGGCCGCCAGCGGCACCATCGTGCGGTAGGCATTGCGGATGTTCGGCTTGGCCGACCAGTGCGCCTTGTCGGTCGGGTTCAGCGGGTAATGCATGAAGCCGTCGGGGCCGGGCTTGACACTCTCCAGCCGCTCGGACATCGGGCGGTTCAGGCGCACCGTGGTGCCGATGGTGCCGCCCGGCAC
>CAJPFZ010000051.1 GCA_905339355.1 Burkholderiaceae bacterium | reverse complement strand
GAAGAGCTGCTCAAGATCGCGCCCGACATGTACGACATCACGGTGTTCGGCGCCGAGCCGCACCCCAACTACAACCGCATCCTGCTGTCGCCGGTGCTGGCCGGCGAGCAGACGCTCGACGAGATCGTGCTCAACCCGCTCTCGTGGTACGAAGAGAACCACATCGAGCTGAAGCTCGGGAAGAAGGTGGTGGGTGTCGACCGCAAGCGCCGCATCGTGCAGGCCGAGGACGGCAGCGAGGCCGAGTACGACCGCCTGCTGCTCGCCACGGGCTCCAACCCGTTCATCCTGCCGGTGCCAGGCAAGGACCTCGACGGCGTGATCGCCTACCGCGACATCGCCGACACCAACACGATGATCGAAGCCGCCGCCAAGTACAAGCACGCGGTCGTCATCGGCGGCGGACTGCTCGGCCTGGAGGCAGCCAACGGCCTGATGCTGCGCGGCATGCAGGTCACCGTGGTGCACATCATGCCGTGGCTGATGGAACGCCAGCTCGACGACGTCGCCGGCAACCTGCTGCGCAAGTCGCTGGAGGACCGCGGGCTCCGGTTCATGATCGGCGCGCAGACGCAGGCGCTGATCGGCGGCGCCGACGGACGGGTCATGGCGGTGCAGTTCAAGGATGGCACCGAGATTCCCGCCGACCTGGTCGTGATGGCCGCCGGCATCCGCCCCAACACCGAACTCGCCGAGAAGATCGGTCTGCACTGCAACCGTGGCATCGTCGTCAGCGACACGATGCAGACCATCACCGATCCGCGCATCTACTCGGTCGGCGAATGCGCCGCGCACCGCGGCATCGCCTACGGGCTGGTGGCGCCGCTGTTCGAGCAGGGCAAGGTCTGCGCGACGCACCTTGCACAGTTCGGCATCGGCCGCTACACCGGCAGCCAGACCAGCACCAAATTGAAGGTCACCGGGATCGATCTCTTCTCCGCCGGCAACTTCATGGGCGGCGACGACTGCGAAGAGATCGTGATGAGCGACCCCTTCGGCGGTGTCTACAAGAAGCTCGTGATCCAGAACGACAAACTGGTCGGCGCCTGCCTGTACGGCGACACCGTCGACGGCTCCTGGTACTTCAAGCTGCTGCGCGACGGGCGCAGCGTTTCCGACATCCGCGACAAGCTGATGTTCGGCGAGTCGAACATCGGCGACACCGGGCACGAGGGCCACAACAAGGCCGCCGCGATGGCCGATGCCGACGAGGTCTGCGGCTGCAACGGCGTCAACAAGGGCACCATCTGCAAGGCGATCAAGGAAAAGGGACTGTTCACGCTGGACGAGGTGCGCAAGCACACCAAGGCGAGCGCGAGCTGCGGCTCGTGCACCGGGTTGGTCGAGCAGCTGATCATGTTCACCGCCGGCGGCGACTACTCGGCCACGCCGAAGAAGAAGGCGGTCTGCGGCTGCACCGACCACAGCCACGACGACGTGCGGCGCGCCATCCGCGAGCACAAGCTGCTGACCATCGACGGCGTCTACCGCTTCATGGAATGGCGCACGCCCAATGGCTGCGCGAGCTGCCGCCCGGCCATCAACTACTACCTGATCAGCACCTGGCCTAAGGAGGCCAAGGACGATCCGCAGTCGCGCTACATCAACGAGCGCAGCCACGCCAACATCCAGAAGGACGGCACCTATTCGGTGATCCCGCGCATGTGGGGCGGCGAGACGACGGCCGACGAGCTTCGGCGCATCGCCGACGCGGTCGACAAGTACAAGATCCCCACCGTCAAGGTCACCGGCGGCCAGCGCATCGATCTGCTGGGCGTGAAAAAGGAAGACCTCGTCAACGTCTGGAAGGACATCGGCATGCCCTCGGGCCATGCGTATGCGAAGGCGCTGCGCACGGTGAAAACCTGCGTCGGCAGCGAATGGTGCCGCTTCGGCACGCAGGATTCGACGCAGATGGGCAAGGATCTCGAACGCGCGCTGTGGCGCATGTACGCGCCGCACAAGGTCAAGCTCGCGGTGTCGGGCTGCCCGCGCAATTGCGCCGAGGCCGGCATCAAGGACGTGGGCGTGATCGGCGTCGATTCGGGCTGGGAAATCTACGTCGCCGGCAACGGCGGCATCAAGACCGAGGTCGCGCACTTCTTCTGCAAGCTCAAGACAGCCGCGGAAGTGCTGGAGTACAGCGGCGCCTTCTTGCAGCTGTACCGCGAGGAGGGCTGGTACCTCGAACGCACGGTGCACTACGTGAGCCGGGTCGGGCTGGATTACGTGAAGAAGAAGGTGCTCGAGGACCACGCCGGGCGCAAGGCGCTGTGGGAGCGGCTGCAGTTCTCGCTCGACGGCGAGCCCGATCCTTGGTTCGAGTTCGAGAAGGCGAGCGTGGACACACGCCAGTTCGTTCCTGTAGGAGAAGTGGCATGAGCCAGTGGAAATCGATTTGCCGTGTGGACGACATTCCGGTCCTGGGTTCGCGCCGCGTCGCGCGGCCCGATGGCTGCGACGTCGCCGTCTTCCGCAACGCCGAAGACAAGGTCTTCGCGCTGCTCGACCGCTGCCCGCACAAGGGCGGCCCGCTGAGCCAGGGCATCGTGTTCGGCGAAAGCGTGGCGTGCCCGCTGCACAACTGGACCATCGGGCTGCACGACGGCTGCGCGAAGGCGCCCGACGAAGGGTGCACACCCAGGTTCAGCGTCAACGTCGAGAACGGCGTCGTCTACCTGAACGTGGACGAGCTGAACAGCGTCGCACTGAACGAGTCCGCCACCGCCGCATGATTCCCGTGGCCACGGCCCCCACCGAGACCAAGTCGACCTGTCCTTACTGCGGTGTCGGCTGTGGGGTGATCATCGAGTCGCAGGGCCGGCAGATCACCGGCGTGCGCGGCGACCCCGACCACCCGGCGAACTTCGGGCGGCTGTGCACCAAGGGCAGCACACTGCACCTCACCGCATCGCAGGCAGTCACGCTGCAAACGCGGCTGCTGCAGCCGCAGCAGCGGGCGAGGCGCGGCGAGGCGGCGCAAGCGGTCGCCTGGGGCGACGCCCTCGACGACGCCGCCGCGCGCTTTCACCGCATCATCGAGCAGCACGGCCCCGACGCAGTCGGCTTCTACATCTCGGGGCAGCTGCTGACCGAGGACTACTACGTCTTCAACAAGCTCGCCAAGGGGCTGATCGGCACCAACAACGTCGACACCAATTCGCGCCTGTGCATGAGCAGCGCGGTGGCCGGCTACAAGCTCACCCTGGGCGCCGACGCGCCGCCGGCCTGCTACGACGAC
>CAJPFZ010000050.1 GCA_905339355.1 Burkholderiaceae bacterium | reverse complement strand
ATTCTGCCGGTGGTGTTCCGCCTGCGCTAGGGCGGCTCGTCATTCCCGCGCATGCGGGAATCCATGGGTCCCCGCTTTCGCGGGGACGACAGGCTAAGCCTCCTGCTCCTGCAGCGCCCGCCACAGGATCTTGCCGGTGGCCGACTTCGGCAGGGCGTCGACGAAGGCGACGATGCGCGGCGCCTTGTAGGCGGCCATGTTGGCGCGCGCCCAGTCGATGACGTCCTGTTCGCTGACCTGGCCGCGGCTCGCTTCCCTGATCACCACGATGGCCTTCACCGTCTCGCCGCGGTGCGCATCCGTGGCGCCGATGACGCAGGCCTCCTGGATGGCCGGGTGGCCGTACAGCAGCGCCTCGACCTCGGCCGGCCAGACCTTGTAGCCGGAGGCGTTGATCATGCGCTTCAGGCGGTCGACCATGAAGAAGTAGCCGTCGTCGTCGATGCGGCCGATGTCGCCGGTGCGGAAGAAGCGCTTGCCGTCGATGTCGACGAAGGCAGCCACGGTGGCCTGCGGGTTGTTCCAGTAGCCGCGGAACACCTGAGGGCCGCAGGTGACGATCTCGCCCGCCTCGCCCGGCGGCAATTCGCGAAAGTCGGCGTCCACGACACGGCTGTCGACGTCGTAGAGGGGGATGCCGAGGCACTGCTTCTTCGCGCGGTCGGGCGGATTGATGTGGCTCGGCGCGATGGTCTCGGAGAGGCCGTAGCCCTCGACGTAGGTGATGCCCATGTCGAGCAGCTTCTGCGCCACGGCTTCCGGCATCGCCGCGCCGCCGCCGCTCATGCGCTGGATGCTGGAGAGGTCGTACTCGGCGAGCTTCGGGTTGGCGAGGAAGTCGACCACCATCGTCGGGATCGAGGTCCACGCGCCGATCCGGTAGCGCTGGATCAGCCGCGCGGCGGCGTCGCGGTCCCAGCGCGGCAGCAGCACCACGGTGGCGCCGGTGTACAGCGGCCCGCTCATGCTGCCCTGCATGCCGGTGACGTGGAAGAACGGCAGCACCGCCAGGCGCACGGTGTCCGGCTTCATGTTGAACCAGTACTCGCCGGCGATGAGGGTGTGCATTGCCGTGCGGTGGCTGTGCATGCAGCCCTTCGGCTGGCCGGTGGTGCCGGAGGTGTACGGCATGACGCAGAGGTCGTCGGGGCCGGCCGTCATCGGCCCGGGGCGGAGGTTGCGCGCGAGGACGTCGGACCACGGCGTCACGCCGGCATCGCCGATGGCCTGGCGCGGCGCGGCGATGAACTCCGGCACCTTCAGGTCGGTCGGCCGCTTCAGGTAGTCGGAATAGGCGGCGACGACGATGTGCTCGAGGCCCTCGTTGAGCAGCGGCTGCATCTGCGCGTAGAGCTCCTGCGCGACGAGGGCGACGCTGGCGCCGCTGTCCCTGACGTAGTGGCGCAGCTCGTTGGCGAGGTTCATCGG
>CAJPFZ010000049.1 GCA_905339355.1 Burkholderiaceae bacterium | reverse complement strand
GAGCTGGGGCTGGCGGATCGCGTGGTGTGGACGGGGTTCATCGACGGCGAACTGAAAGTCAGTGCGTACGCTACGGCGCAGGTGTTCGTGCTGCCGTCGTTTTCGGAGAATTTCGGCATCGCCGCGGCCGAGGCGCTGATGGCCGGCCTGCCCTGCGTGCTGGGCGAGGGGGTGGCGATTGCGGCCGAGGTAGCTGCGGCAGGTGCAGGGATGGCCGTCGAGCCGAACCCGGAAAACATCGCCCGTGGGATCATCACGGTGTTGTCGGATAACGCGCTGCGCGCAGCGATGGGCGGCAGGGCGGCCGCTTTCTCGCGAGAGAAGTATTCAGTGGAGGCGATGGGCCTGGGGCTGCTGCGGCTGTATGAAGGCATACTGAACAAATCATGCTCGACCAGATAACGCCGCTGATCCTCACCTGGAACGAGGAAGCCAACATCGCGCGCACGCTTGAGAAGCTGCGCTGGGCGCGCGAGATCGTGGTGGTGGATAGCGGCAGCACGGACGGCACTCGCGCGATGTGCGAGGCCTTGCCCAATGTGCGCATGGTGCTGCGTCCGTTCGACAGCCATGCCGAGCAGTGGAATTACGGGCTGCAGGAAACCGGGATTGCTTCGGAGTGGGTGCTGGCGCTGGATGCCGACTATGTGCTGACCGATGCCTTCGTGGACGAGCTGCGCATGCTGGTGCCCGCGCCGGCGACCGCCGCTTACCGCATGCGCTTTCGCTACTGCGTGCATGGGCGTCCGCTGTCCGGCACGCTTTACCCGCCGGTAATCGGCCTGTATCGGCGCCGGGCCGTCCATTACGTGCAGGAAGGCCACACCCAGCGCGCCATGGTGGAAGGGGAAGTGGGCGAGCTGGGCGCTTGCGTGCTCCATGACGACAGGAAATCCCTCGGCCGGTGGCTGGCCGCGCAGGACAGGTATGCCCGGCTCGAATGCGATTTGCTGGCCGCCCGAAATTGGGGCGAGTTGCGCTGGCAGGACCGATTGCGCAAGCTGATGTTCGTCACGCCCTGGCTGGTGCCGCTGTACTGCCTGACGGCGGGCAAGGGATACAGGGATGGCTGGCACGGCCTGTATTACGCCGTGCAGCGTGGCGTGGCCGAGGCGGTGCTCTCGCTCAAGCTGATGGAAAGAAAGCTGCGGGGCGGGCGATGATTGTTCTCGGCATCAACGCCTTCCACGGCGATTCCTCGGCCTGCATCGTTCGTGACGGTGCGCTGATCGCCGCCGCGGAAGAGGAGCGCTTCCGCCGCATCAAGCACTGGGCGGGCTTTCCCTCGGAGTCGATCCGTTACTGCCTGGCGGCGGCGGGCATCACGCTGGCCGGGGTGGACCACGTGGCCATCAACCAGGATGCGCGCGCGGCGCTCGGCCGCAAGGTTGTCTATGCGCTGACGCGCCTGCCCTCGCCGGCGCTGGTGCTCGACCGCCTGAGGAACAAGCGCAAGCGCGACAACATCGAAGCCCACCTGGCGCGCGCGTTTCCGGATCAGGTTTTCCACGGCCGGGTGCACGCGGTAGAGCACCATGTCGCGCATCTGTCTTCAGCCTTCCACGTCTCGCCCTTCGAGTCGGCGGCGGTGGTGTCGGTGGACGGCTTCGGCGACTTTTCCAGCGCGGCCTGGGGCGTCGGGCATGGCACAGAGATTCGCATCGACGGGCGGGTGCATTTCCCGCATTCGCTGGGGATTTTCTACCAGGCGCTGACGCAGTTCCTCGGCTTTCCGCATTACGGCGACGAATACAAGGTGATGGGGCTGGCGCCCTACGGCGAGCCGGCGCATCTGGAGGCGATGCGG
>CAJPFZ010000048.1 GCA_905339355.1 Burkholderiaceae bacterium | reverse complement strand
GGTGGGCTGGCGCGGCATGGTCGGCTCGGTGCTGATGCAGCGCATGCTGGAAGAACGGGATTTCGACCTGATCGAGCCGGAGTTCTTCACGACTTCGCCGGTGGGCGGCAAGGGCCCGGCCATTGGCCGCGACGTGCCGTTCTTGCAGGACGCCCGCAACGTCGATGCGCTGAAGGCGATGGATATCATCATTTCCTGCCAGGGCGGCGACTATACAACCGAGGTGTTTCCCAGGCTGCGCGCGGCCGGCTGGAACGGCCACTGGATCGACGCCGCCTCGTCGCTGCGCATGAAGGACGATGCGGTCATCATCCTTGACCCGGTCAATCTCGACGTGATCAAGAATGCCCTGGCGCGCGGCGGCCGCAACTGGATCGGCGGCAACTGCACCGTCAGCTTGATGCTGATGGCGATTGGCGAACTGTACCGGCGCGATCTGGTCGAGTGGATGAGCGCCATGACTTATCAGGCGGCCTCAGGCGCCGGCGCGCAGAACATGCGCGAGTTGTTGACGCAGATGGGCGAGGTGCATCGCGTGGCCAAGGGCCTGCTCGACGATCCCGCCTCGGCCATCCTCGACATCGACCGCGAAGTGGCGGGTATCCTGCGTGAGGAGCGGTTCCCGACGGCGAGCTTCGGCGTGCCGCTGGCCGGCAGCTTGATCCCCTGGATCGACAAGGAACTGGAGAACGGCCAGAGCCGCGAGGAATGGAAGGGGCAGGCGGAAACCAACAAGATCCTTGGCCGCGAAGCCAATCCGGTGCCGATTGACGGCATCTGCGTGCGCGTCGGCGCCATGCGCTGTCACAGCCAGGCGCTGACCCTGAAGCTCAGGAAGGATGTGCCGCTGGACGAGATTGAGGGCATGATCGCCGAATCGAATGCCTGGGTGAAGGTGGTGCCGAATCGCCGCGACGTTACCATCAGGGAGTTGACGCCGACCGCCGTCACCGGCACTCTCTCGGTTCCGGTGGGGCGCCTGCGCAAGCTCAATATGGGACCATGCTACTTGGGGGCATTCACCTGCGGGGACCAGTTGTTGTGGGGCGCGGCGGAGCCGTTGCGTCGCATGCTGGGAATATTGCTCGAGGCATAAATCGGTACCTAGGCCGGACTCGCTCCCCGGACTATTCAAAAAACATCAAATAGCTTGGCGGATTGCTCAAGGTGTCGCCTTGCCATCAAAAAACGCTTGATTTCTCGCCGGATTTGGCCAAAATGTAATGAGGAAGTTTAGCTTGCATAGCTAAGCTCATGATGTTATGTTACTTGTTCGGAAACTCTCCGC
>CAJPFZ010000047.1 GCA_905339355.1 Burkholderiaceae bacterium | reverse complement strand
CACGCAGGCCGCCGCGATGACGAACTCGCCGCCGCTGCCGGTGCGCACGCGCCCGCCGAATAGATGCACGCGCCGGTCGCTCCACCAGCCGAGCGGCACGCCCTGGATGGTCAGGGCGTCGGCGAACCAGTGCGTGCAGGCGCCGACGCCGAACCAGGCGATCCAGCCGCGGAAGTCCCACACCAGGAAGCCGAACAGCGCCACCAGCAGCCAGACGGCCAGGTAGTGCGTGTGCGTGCGGTGGCGCACGCGGCGATGGAGAACGCCCTCCTCCACCCACTCCAGCCAGTCCGGGGCGGTGGCGCCGAGGGCGGCCACCGGCACCGCCGCCGGATTGAAGGGCGCGGCCACCGCGGCGGCGATGGCGACGTGGGACACCCACTTCATTCGATGCCCCGCGTGAACTGGCGGATGTAGGCATCCACCCGGTCGGCCGGCATGCCCTCGGCGCACAGGCCGACGAAGGTCATGCGCGCCTCGACGACCTTGGCGCGCGCCTCGTTGAGCCGGCCCTCCAGCTCGGCAACGTCCTTCAGGTACTGCACCTGCTCGCCGGTCTCGGCCACGCCGATGGCGACGCGCTCCTGGGCGCGCTTCTCCAGGGCGCGGAACAGGGAGAGTTTCCTCGCGACGACGGCGCGCTCGGCCAGGGTTTGGGTCAGGGCGCCCACGGCGCCGGCGACCGCCTTGCGCCGCTGGAATTCGCGCTCGCGCTCGCGGTCGATTTCCAGCGCCGAGTAGAGCGGGATGCGGGCGACGACGCCTACGTAGCTGGCGCCGCTGCCGGCGGCGGCTTCGGCCGGGTTGAGCGCGTCGGCGCCTGCCTGGCGGCGGGCGACGCGGCCTTCGAGGGCGATCTCGGCGCGGAACAGCGAGCGCGCCGGGTAGCAGCCCATGGCCAGGTCGAACAGCGCGCGCGGATCCGGCTGCGCGGCCCGCTCCAGTTTCCCCTGCGGCGGCGCATGCGTGCGGCTCTCGCCGTCGAGCAGCGGCAGCTTGAACGGCGGCTCGGCGATGGCCGGCGGCGGCTCGGGTGTATCCGCCTGCGCCAGCGCCACAAAAGTCAGCCCCCACAGCACGGCGAGTGTGCGGTTCATGAGCGCACCCCCACGAACGGTGAAGCCAGCAGGCGCATGACGGCGCCGCCGGGGTCGAGCGAAGTCAGCAGCACGGCCCACAGGACGGCCGTGACCAGCAGGGTAAGCAGAAGATTGTTGATGTCCCTCATGTCTGTCGAGCGGCGCGGCGACCGCGCCCCAAAAGGTTGAGTCCGGCGATGGCGGCGGCGAGCTGCCAGGCGCCAGCGCCGAGTGCGGCGAGCGAGAGCAGCCAGACGACGAAGGCCGTCGCGTCGTAGGGCGCCTCGGATTTCAGATTGATGCGCTGCGGCCGGCGCCGCTGCAGAGCCAAGCGGAACGAGATCGGCAGCCGCACCTCGTCGCTGGCGGTCACCACCGCCCAGCGCGCGCCGGCGAGCAGGCGCACGGCGACGTCGAGCTTGCGGCCGGTGAGTAGCTGCGCGTCGTCGAACAGCACCACGGCGCGCACCTCACCTGCCCAGGCGACGAGCGCATCCAGCCGCTCCCAGGCGCGCAGCTGCATCCAGGATCGGGCCCAGGCCTTCTCGCCGTGGGCGATCACGCGCGGGTCATCCACCCAGGCGGCGAGCGGGTTCACGCAGCGGATCAGGATCACTTCGCGCCCCCGCCACACGCCTGGCGCCTCGGCATGCAGGCGCGCCAGCCAGCGCGTCTTGCCCGAGTGGTGCGCGCCGGTGATGAGCACGTCGCGGCGCACGGAGATCTTCTCCTCGCGCAGCGTGCGGCCGAACTTGCGCGCCTTCTCCACGACCACCGGCAGCACCGAGCGGATGCCATCGCGCCGCGTCCTATGACGCTTGAGGCGGAGGAACTTCATCGAACAGGCCTGACTGGGCCGAGGCCAGCGTGAGCAGCACGGTGCCGCGCTGCAGCTCCAGCATGCGCTGCACCTGGGCGATCGCCGCGGCGTCGAGGCCAGCGGACTCGAGCACGAGCTGCAGCTTCGACTCGTCGGTGGTGGTGATGCGCTTGATGACGGCGGTGAAGTCGGCCACCGGCATCCCCGCGGCAAAAGTCAGTCCCGGCGGGACGGCGGCGCCGCCGGCCGAGGCCGGGCGGGTGAGCATCAAAAGGTCGGTCATAGTCAATCCTCCAGGTAGTGGGTCAATGTCAATGCCGCGGCCTCCCAGCCGCAGCACACCTCCGCCGCGTAGCCCGCCTGCCGCAGCCGCGCGATCCAGCCGCGCTGCTCCGGCGAGGCGGCGCCGCCCGGCGCCTTCAGCTCGATGAAGAGGCCGTGAAAGCCGCGCCTCGCCACCGGCAAAAAGAGATCCGGCACGCCGGCCTTCACGCCCTCGGCCTTCAGCCGCGCACCCGTCACGGCGTCGCGCCGGCCGCCGTTGGGGATGGCGAAGAGCAGCGCCAGCCCGGGCAGGCGGTGCTCGTGAAGCCGCACCCAGGCCACCAGCGCAACTTGCTCGGCGTGCTCATTGCGCCCGGCCGGCGCGCGCCGCGCGGCGGATCGCGTCGAGCACGCCGGGCGGTGGCGGGCGTTTGGCGATATCGCGTGCAACCGCATCTTCGGCCTCCTTTCTTCGCTGTCTTTGTTGCTCCTCGCGCCGTCTCGACTCGGCTACCGCGAGGCCTGCCTCGGGATGGAACTCGCCGCGTCCGGCGCATTCGGCCAAGCGGCGCAGGTAGGCAAGCGGGTTGGCGACGGACCGCAGCGCCATGCGCCCGGCCAGCTCGTCGAGCAGCGCCTGCGCATGCCCGCCGGCGGCGGCCAGGGTGCGGCGGGCGGCGGTTTCCTGCGCCGGCGTGAAGCCGCGCGGGAAGACGAGCGGCGCAGGTTCGGTGGTAGTGGTAGTTGAAGAACTACAACCACCACTCGCGCGTGCGCGCGCGAGGGACTGGTGCCTCTTCGGCACCACCGCGCCGAAATCGGCCATGGGCGCGGCCTCTGGCGCTGGTGCCGATTCGGCACCTGGTGCTCCTTCGGCACGGGGGTGGTGCTTTTGCGGCACCGGGGGTGATGCTCTATCGGCACCCCCCTGGTGCTCCTGCGGCACCACGGGCTGGTGCTCTATCGGCACCAACAGCGGCGGGTTGTCCACAGGGAGGACGCGGCAGGCCGCGTCGCGGCGCAGCCAGCCAGCGGAAGCCAGCGAGCGGATCGCGCGCGTGCAGTGGGCGCGGTCGAGGCCGGTGGCACGGGCGGCGCTGCCGGCGCTCCAGGCTCCGGTGGCGACGGCGAGCAGGACGCGCGCCTCGCGGTGCGACAGGATGCCGGTCATGATGGCGGCCATCAGGCGCGGATTCACGCGGCGCGCCCCGGCCGAGGCGGCGGTTCTTCGAGGAGGGCGGCGGGATGGACCTCCAGCGCCGCGGCGATGCAGCACAGGCGCGGCACGGAAAGCGTGCGGCGTCCGCGCTCAATGCGGCTGATTTCAGATTGCGGCAGTCCGATGCGGCTGCCCAGCTGCGCCTGGGTGATGCCCCGGCTCTTGCGGATGTCCCGGATCCTCATGCGGCATGACGGTTCCCCTTAATGACTGGTGGGCATGATACATGCCCATAAGCCATGCCGCAAGGGAATAAATGTCTTTTATTCATAGCGTATGACTCAGAGTCTATAATTACCCGCAAAATATGTGGGATTACAGATAATTGACATATGGATAAAATCGCCCCTCACCTGAAGGATCTGCGCGAGCGGAAAGGGCTGACCCAGGCCGGCCTGGGCAAGCTGGTCGGCCTCGATCAGACCCACATTTCGCGCCTGGAGAACGGCACCAAGGGCGTCTCCAACGAGAAGCTGCTCGCCATCGCCGAGGCGCTCGGCGTGACCGTCTCCGACCTCCTCGGCGACGCCGCCAACATCGTGCGCAAGGAATACGAGACCGGCCATCCCGCCCGCAAGATCATCGCCGACGCGAAAGCCCCGCGCGGCCTGGTTGCCCTGGCCGGCGACAAGGCCCTCGCCGACGCCCTACGCATCACCCCGGAGGAATGGAAGGCGCTGCGATCCATCGAGCTGCCGGGAAGCGTGTCGAAGGACGGTTATGTGCAGCTGCTGATTACGATTCGGGCGATTGGGGGGAGCGGGAGATGAAAAGAGCAACTCACGCGATCTGATCAGGCTGAGTGGACGCCTGGGATCGAACTGTAAGGCAGTCACTCAAGGGCTTGGAACCATAGCTGTCTTTTCGCTTTCGCCTTCCGATCTGAGAATGGCCAATTTTACCCTTGCAAAGTCCAATATGGACGTGATATAGTCCATTTGTGACTTTACGGAGGCCCGCTATGCCCTACATCAATACACTTGTTCATGCGATCTGGAACAACAAAGGCGGCACCGGCAAGACCAGCCTCACCTTTCAGGCTGCCTGCCGGTACGCCCAACTGAACGCCACGCAGCGCATTCTCATGATGGATTTGTGCCCGCAGGCTAACCTGTCAGAGCTGCTACTGGGAGGGCAAGCGAACGGTGGAGCAAAGAAGTTACTGGAGCGGCAGGGCATGACGCCACGCTGCAGCATCGGCGGCTACTTCGACCTTCGGATCGCAACTCCGTTCAGCAAGCCGAAGTTCTCGGCCAACGATTACATTACGAAACCGTCCCTCTACAACCCAGCGATCCCGAAGACCATAGATTTGGTTTGTGGCGATCCGTTGTTGGAGTTGCAAGCCATCGCGATGAACACGCTGGCGAACTCGCAGCTCGCTGTAGTCGATTCCTGGATCAGTGTGATTGACTGGGTTCGTGACTTCATCGAACAAGTCGACATGGACTACGACATGGTCTTCATCGACACAAACCCAAGCTTCAGTATGTACACGCAGCTCGCGCTTGCAGCATCGGAGCGGATTATTTTGCCAGTAATGGCGGACGACTCGTCGCGTCGGGCGATTCAGAACGCGTTCTCGCTGATCTATGGGGTGAAGCTGCCGAGCGAGGTCTACTCGAAGTTCACATTCGCGACGAAGCTAAAGTCCGCCGGTCGCGATCTGCCGAAGATGAGTCTAGTCCTTAAGAACCGGCTCACGCAGTACATGGGTTCGGCTTCTGCGTACGCGGCGGTCTTGTCGGGAATCGACCGCGACCTTGCCGCGTTGATCAAGGACTACCCAGATTTCTTCTCATTCAGCAAGCCGGCTGATGGCATCGTGGATGTGCGCGACTTCGGGACAACCGGGATCGTGGCTTTCGCTCGCGGTTGTCCGTTTTCGGTGATGCAGACGGGCAAGCTCACGATCAGCGGCCATCGAGTGCAGGTAAAGCCAGAGTATCAAGAGGATGCGGTGCGAACGATCGACAAGATCGTCAAGAAGATCGACACGCCATCCGCGCCGCTCAAGACGGCGGCCTAACAATGGAACCTTGTGCGGGCGGCGAGGATGGATAGCGTACGGGGGTAGTATGACGATATTCAATCTGACATTGCAGGAAACGTATTTCAAGCAGGGGTTCTTCAACGTCATCGTCGACTTCGACAGATTCGTGCGCGCTGAAGAAGGCCCGATCAGGCTTCGGCTCGGCCGGAACGGCAGGGAAATCCAAGGTTCAATCAATCGGCATGCCAACAACAATGGCACAGCGAGAATCATGGGAGGCGCAGACCTCAGGAATTGGTTTCAAAGCCAGTTCGAGCCGTTGGATACGGTCGCAGTCGACCTGAGCACCAAGGACATCATCATTCTCGACAAGGCAACGACAACAGCGTGACCAAATCGTGACTGACTTCTGTCCCAAAGGGTACAATTCGGGCCTTTTCAGTCACGATTTGTCACGCAAGCGCGGGGCGGTGGCGCGTAACGCGTTGATTTAACAAAGGGGCCGTTAGCTCAGTCGGTTAGAGCAGGGGACTCATAATCCCTTGGTCGTTGGTTCGAGTCCAACACGGCCCACCAACTCTTTCCAGTTCCCCCAACACTCCATCGACCCATGATTACGGAAACGCAGATGCTCAAGGGAAAAGTA
>CAJPFZ010000046.1 GCA_905339355.1 Burkholderiaceae bacterium | reverse complement strand
TCGAGCTGCCGCTTGAAGCCGACCGAGGACAGCGTGGCCTCGAAGATCACGGCCGAGAAGCCGAGCATGATCGAGGTCATCAGGTAGATCAGCGGCAAGAGCACGCCCGACTGCCACAGCGGATGCACCTGGTAGCCGTAGACCAGCAGCAGCGATCCGAGCGACGACTGGTGCATCGTGGGCAGCAGCACGCCGAGCGCGATGAAGAAGAACAGCAGCTTCGACAGCTTCTTCTTCAGGCCGGGCCAGCGGTCCATCACCGCGGGCGCGAACTCGATCCACATCACGAGCACGTAGGCGGTCACGCACAGCGCCACCTCGAACATCACCGACGCGGGTTGTGCGTAGGTGGGAAAGAACACGTGCCAGAAGTTCCACCAGCGCCCGAGGTCGAACAGGATCGACACGCTGGCGAGCGTGTAGCCGAACAGGCTCGCGAGCAGCGCCGGGCGCACGAGCGGGTGGTACTCGCCCTTGTTGAAGACGTAGACCAGCAGCGCCATCGCATAGCCGCCGCAGGCGAACGCGGTGCCGACGAACACGTCGTAGACGATCCACACGCCCCAGGGGTAGCCGTCGTTGATGTTCGTGACGGCGCCCAGGCCGTAGAACATGCGGATGCCGAGGATCACCGCGGCGGCCAGCGACAACGCGGCAAGCGTCAGGGTGAACGGCGTGACCAGCGGGCCGCCGATGGCGCGCGGCCCGTGCGGCATCGTCGGCGGCAGCCGCGGCGGCTCCTCGAAGATGTCGTCGGCCGGCAGGCGTCGCAGTGCAGAGGACCTATTCGCCATCGCGGTCTCCTTCGTCCTCGTGCTCGTCGTTCTTGACGTTGCGCTTGGCGAGCCAGGTCAGGCCGCCGAGAAAGGCGATCGGCAAGACCATGCCGCCATAAAGCGCGGTCTGCACCGTCTCCGAATCGGCGGCGTACGAGCGCTCCGGCAGCGTCGGGTAGCCGAGCTTCTCGAATGGCACGCCCGACAGCATCATCAGCTGCGTGCCGCCGAGCTCCTTCTCGCCGTAGACGTGGTCGACGTAGGTGGCCGCCACGCCGGGGGTGCTCTCGTCGTTGCCGCCCAGGCGTCCGCGCGGATAGTCGGTCGGCGTGCCGGGTTTCAACGCGCGGCGCCGCGCGATCTCCTGCTTGAGATCGGCCACCGTGCCGAACAGCGTGGCGCCCGTCGGGCAAACCTCGGCGCAGGCCGCGTACTTGCCGTCGGCCCAGCGGTGCCGGCACAGCTGGCACTTGTTGATCTGCGGGATCGGCGTGTCGTAGGTGAAACGCGGCACACCGAACGGGCAGGCGGCCACGCAGTAGCGGCAGCCGATGCAGGCGTCCTTGTCGTAGCTGACGACGCCGGTCTTTGCGTCCTTGGTCATCGCCGAGACAGGGCAGGCCGACACGCACGACGGGTCGACGCAGTGCAGGCACGACTTCTTCACGAAGGCGAAGCCGTTCTCGGCGCGGTCCTTGTGCTTCGCGTTGCCGTGGCGATAGACCTTGATGACGTTGAGCGTGCGGCCGGAGATGTCCAGCGGGCTGTCCCACAGCGCACCGTCGGCACCAGCGCCGGGTTCGGGCGGCATGCCGTTGGCGTCCTTGCAGGCGGCCACGCAGGCCTTGCAGCCCACGCACAGCGTCGAATCGAACAGCAGGCCGACGGCGTCGGGCGGCAGGGTCTTGTTGTCGCGCGCGCAGGCGGGGCCGGCGGCGGCGCCGGCCGCCACGGCCGCGGCCGTGCCGGCGGTTCTGAGGAAGCTGCGCCGGTCCATGATCACTCGTCCCGCGGCGCGTGCGCCGCATCGTCCGACTTGCCGAGGTTCTTCGACAGCATCGCCGTGCCGCCGGCGGCGGCGCCCGCGATCGCCACGAGCGCAGCGGCCGCGGCGAAACTCGTCTCGCCCTGCCGCTCGACGATGGCCGGCGTCGATGCCGCCGGCGTCACGCTGCGCAGCTGGGCGACCATGTGGATCGGCTTGGCGAAACCCACGCCCTGCTCGGTGCAGCCGATGCAAGGGTGGCCGCAGCCCACCGGCCAGTTCGATTCGCCCGCATCGCCGAAGCCGATGGTCGAGCAGTTGGCGTAGGTCTCGGGCCCCTTGCAGCCGAGCTTGTAGAGGCAGTAGCCGCGGCGGTGCCCTTCGTCGCCGAACTGAAGCGCGAAGCGGCCGGCGTCGAAGTGCGCGCGGCGCTCGCAGTGTTCGTGAATGATGCGGCCGTAGGCGAACAGCGGCCGGCCGAGCCCGTCGACGGCGGGCAGGCCGCCGAAGGCCAGCAGATGCACGACGGTGGCGAGGAAGTTGTACGGGTTGGGCGGGCAGCCGGGGATCGTCACGACCGGCTTGCCGAGCACCTGGGCCACGCCCGACGCGCCGGTCGGGTTCGGGCCGGTCGACGGCATGCCGCCCCACGACGCGCAGGAGCCGATCGCGATCACCGCCGCGGCGTCTGCTGCCGCCTCTTTCACGAGTTCCACCGCGGTGCGCCCGCCGACCTTGCAGTAGATGCCGTTGTCCTTGGTCGGGATCGCTCCCTCGACCACCAGCACGTACTTGCCCTTGTGTGCCTTCATTGCCGCCTGGCGCGCCGCCTCGGCCTGGTGGCCGGCGGCGGCCATCAGCGTCTCGTGGTAGTCGAGCGAGATCGTGTCGAGGATCAGCTTCTCGAGCGTCGGGTGCTCGGCGCGCAGCAGCGATTCCGTGCAGCCGGTGCACTCCTGGTAGTGCAGCCAGATCACCGAGGGCCGCTGCGCCTTCTCGACCGCCTGCGCGATCGCGAGGTCGGAGCCTGCGGCGAGTCCGAGCGTCGTCGCGGTGGTCGCGCAGAACTGCGTGAACTCGCGCCGGTTGATGCCCAGGCGGGATTCGACCGCGGCGGCGCTGGCATGAAGGTCGTCGAAGCAGGTGTCGCTCATCGCGGTTCTCCTCGGGTCCACGCCGTCAGGCCGGCGCCAGCATCAAGACACCGGCCACGGTGCCGGCGGCGCCGACAGCGCGCCACGCCCACTGCCGTGCCAGCAGCATCCAGCGGCCCGCGGCCAGCCCGGCGGCCTGCAGAACGGCGGTGCTCGTGACGAATCCGGCGGCGTAGGCGGCGAACGATCCGGCCGTCCACTCGGCGCCGTGGGCGACGCCGTGCAGCGCCGACGCGGCGGCAACGACCATCAGTCCGAGCGCGAGCGGCAGGGCACGCGGCGCAATCAGCATCGCGCCCAGCAGCGCCACGCTGGCGGCAAGGCCCGACTCCAGCAGCGGTACCGGCGTGACCACCGTGCCCGCCAGCGCGCCCGCCAGCAGGCAGGCGAGGAACAGGAGCGGGCCGATCACACGCCGCCCCGCCGGCAAGGCCGCCGCCGACCACACGCCGATCGCGAGGGCGGCGATCAGATGATCGGGTGCCAGGGGGTGGATCAGGCCGGCGAACAGGCTCTCGGTGCCGTGCCCGGTGTGGGCGGACGCGGCAGCCGACGCGCTGCACAGCAGGGCCGCCGCGGCGAGGCGCAGGGAGTGCTTCATGAGGTTGTCTCCACGCGGCCCGGTGGTTGAAGCAGTGGGCCAGTGGCAGTGACTACGCAACCCCCGTGCCGCGCGCGCCGCGGGCGGACCGCGGGGCGGTCGAGGTGACGGCCTTCCGGCGCGTCGGCAAGGGGAGAACCGGGTAGAAACCCGATGGGGCGTCGCAGACCTCTGAGCGTGCGTTGCCACACACGGTGAACCGATCACTCGGCTGCCACTTCGCAAGACGTCGTGGAAGCTCCGCTTGCGGGAGCGTGACCCGTGCCGCTCAGTGCGGCGGCTGGAAGTCGTAGCCGCGCAAGGCGGCCTCGATCGCGGCCGCGGTGGCGAGCGGCTTTTCCATCGGGAACAGGTGGCTGCCGTCGAGCATCATGATCCGCCCCTTGGTCACCTGCCCGGTCAGCGCCATGCCGACCTGCTGCATCTCTTCCGACTGGCGCGCGCCGATGAAAGCGACCGGGCACTTGAGCGGGTGGCGGCGCAGCAGGCGGTCGAGGTTGTCGGGCAGCGTGTTGTAGATCGCCGTTTCGATGTCGCGATCGAAGCTCAGCACGCGCTCGCCGTCTTCATCGTGGGTGCAGTGGCCGATGTAGTCGTCCAGCACGCGGGGATCCCAATGGGCGAACGCCTTCTTGTGGCGGAAGTGCTCGAGCGCGGCCTCGCGCGAAGGCCAGCGGTTCTTGCGCTTGCGGCTGACGCGGCCGGGCGAGACCGAGCCCACGAGCTGCGTGCGCTTCATCGCGCCGAGTGCCGTGGCCTTCCAGCCGCCGAGCAGCGGCGCGTCGATCAGCAGCACGCCGCGTGCGAGTTCGGGGTGGCGTGCCGCGCACATGAGGCTCAGAAAGCCGCCGAGCGAATGGCCGACGAGGAACGCCGGCTCGCCGTGGGCCTGCACTTCGCGCTGCGCGAGGTCGTGCAACTGCTGCACCAGGTGCCGCCAGTTGTCGGTGACGGGGTACTGGGGGTCGTGGCCGAACTTGTCGACGGCGCGGACCACGAAGCCGCGCGCGCGCAGGTGCTTGAACAACACGCCGTAGGTCGCGGCGGGGAAGCTGTTGGCGTGCGAGAAGACGATGAGGGACATGCGCGGGTGTGGTGCGTGGGTGCGGCGAGGCCCGCATCATCGCCCACGCGGCGACCGCGCGGCGCCGCTCTTGACGCGCAGCTGGCCGCGTGCCGGGGGCAGCATCGTCGCCGACACGCCGATCGCCGGCTCGGCATCGGGTGCCGCCGCGGTGATGTCGGCCAGCGTCGCGCCGTCGAGCTCGCGGAAGTACGCACGCAATGCCGAGTCGAGCACCTTCTTCAGGCGGCAGCTGGGCGACATCGCGCAGTTGTTGACGCGTCCGTCGAAACACTCGACCAGGCGGAAGTCGGTTTCGGCGCCGCGCACCACATCGCCGATGCGGATCTCGCCCGGCTCCTTCAGCAACCGCAGCCCGCCGCCGCGCCCGCGCATCGTTTCGAGCAGGCCCTGGCGCGCAAGATCGTTGACGATCTTCATCAGGTGGTTCTTCGACAGCGCGAGGCGCTCGGCCAGTTCGGCGATCGTGACCAGGCGGTCGCGGTCGGCGGCGCAGGTCATCAGCACGCGCAGCGTGTAGTCGGTGTAGTCGGCAAGTCGCATGAAGTGGTCAGAGCCCGAGAGTCAGCATCGCGGCTTCCGACATTCTCGACCGGTCCCACGGCGGGTCGAACACCATGTCGACGTTCACCTCGCCGACGCGCGGCAGCGCCAGCAGCTTGTCGCAGACCTCGTTGGCGATGACGTCGCCCATGCCGCAGCCGGGCGCCGTCAGCGTCATCTTGATCGAGACGCGCATCTGCTCGTCGTCCATCGGCAGGACGTCGCAGACGTAGATCAGCCCCAGCTCGACGATGTCCACCGGGATCTCCGGGTCGTAGCAGGTCTTGAGCGTCTGCCAGACGAGCCCGCGAACGTCGTCGAGGCCGACCTCGGCCGGCAGCTCGATCGCGGCCGGCGGGGGCTGGCCGATGGCGTCGGCGTCGCCGCCTCGCAGACGAACCAGCTGGCCATGGATCACCAGCGTGAACGAGGAGCCGAGCGCCTGCGTGATCTGCGCCGTCGTGCCGGCCGGCAGCTCCATCGTCGAGCCGTCGGGCACACGCTCGACCGTGACCGGGCGCGTGATCGTCACCGCTTCGCGCGAGGGCTTCATGGCGTGTTGGTGGGCGTGGATTCGGTGGGTTCGGTAGAGACGGCGGGCGCGTCCGCGGGGTCGGTCAAGGCGTGCATCAGCGCATGCCAGCCAAGCAGCGCACACTTGACGCGGCTCGGGTAGCGGCGAACGCCGGCCAGGCTCACGAGCTTGCCGAGCTGCGCCTCCTCCGGTTCGAGCTGGCCGGTGATGACGGCGCGAAAGCGCTGCTGCAGCTGGGTCGCGAACTCGACCTCGCGGCCCTTCACGGCCTCGGTCATCATCGACGCCGAGGCGATGCAGATCGCGCAGCCCTGGCCGTTGAAGCGGATGCCCTTCAGGCAACCCTGCTCGACACACAGCTCCACGCTCAGGTCGTCGCCGCACTGCGGGTTGTGGCCGCGCGCATGGTGCGTCGGCGCAGGCAGCGTGCCGAAGTTGCGCGGCGCGCGTTTGTGGTCGACGACCAGCTCCTGGTACAGGTCGGTTTCTGCGGTGCTCATCTCAGAACCCTCAGCGCATCGGCGACGCCGGCCGCCAGCCTCTCGACCTCGTCATGCGTGTTGTAGAGCGCAAACGACGCGCGAGTCGTCGGCCCGCGGCCGAGGTGCTCGATCAAGGGCTGGGCGCAGTGGTGGCCGGTGCGCACGGCGATGCCGCGTTCGTCGAGCAGCGTGCCGATGTCGTGCGGGTGCACGCCGTCGGCGACGAAGGAGACGATGGCCGACTCGGTCGACTCGGTGGCGAGCAGCGTGAGGCCGTCGATGCGTGCCAGCGCCTGCGCCGCATGCGCGCGCAGGCCGGCCACGTGCTCGTCGATCGCCGCGCGGCCGACCTGGTCGATGAAGACGGCCGCCGCCGCCATGCCGATCGCGCCGGCGACGTTGGGCGTGCCGCCTTCGAGCCGCGCGGGCAGCTCGGCGAAGCTCGCCTCGTCGTAGCTCACCCACTGCACCATGTCGCCGCCAAAGCGCAGCGGCACCAGCCGTTCGAGCGCGGCGCGCCGGCCGACCAGCGCGCCGGTGCCCATCGGGCCGTACATCTTGTGGCCGGAGAACGCCATCAGGTCGCAGGCGAGCGTGCCGATGTCGGGCGTGCCGTGCGCTGCGGCCTGCGCGGCGTCGAGCACCGTCAGCGCGCCGGCGTCCGCGGCGAGCGCCAGCAACGCTTCGTAGGCTGGGCGCGTGCCGGTGGCATTGGCGCAGGCCGTCAGGGCGAAGACGCGGGTGCGCGGCGTCAGCAGCCGGGCCAGGTCGTCGCGGTGCAGCTGGCCCTGGGCGTCGGGGCGCAGGATCGTGAGCGTGGCACCACAACGCCGCGCCGCCTGTTGCCACGGCACGAGGTTGGCGTGGTGTTCCAGGCCGCTGACGATGATCTGGTCGCCCGGCCGCAGGAACGCAGGCTCGACGCCGATCGAGGACAGGCCTTGCGCCACGAGATTGAGCGCGTCGGTGGTGCCGGAAGTGAACACCAGTTCATGCCCCTGGCGGGCGCCGACGAAACGCTTGAGCGTCGCGCGTGCGCCTTCGAAGGCATCGGTCGCGCGCTGGCTCAGCGTGTGCACGCCGCGGTGAATGTTGGCGCGGTCGTGCTGCTCGAAGGCCGTCATCGCCGCGAGCACGTCGAGCGGCGTCTGCGTGGTGGCGGCGTTGTCGAGGTAGGCGAGCGGCGCGCCGTTGATGCGCTGCGCGAGCACCGGGAATCGCGCACGCAGCGTGTGCACGTCGAGCGCCGCGACGGGCCGGTCGGCCGTCGCGGCAGCGGCCGGGTCGAGCAGAAGATGCATGTCACCCATGGACGCTCTCCTCTTCCGAAGCGAGATGGCGTGCCGCGGCGGCGGCGAGCCGCTCGTCGAGCGCCAGCGTCTGCAACACCTCGGGTTCGTCGAGGCAGCGTTCGAGCACCGCCCGCGCCATGCCCTCGACGATCAGCCCGCGCGCGCGGCGTTCGTCCAGGCCGCGCTGCTGCGCGTAGAACAGCGCATCCTCCGGCAAGGCGCCCCAGGTCGCGCCGTGCGCTGCCTGCACCTTGTCGTGGTGGATCTCCAGGTGCGGGCGCAGCACCAGCCGCGGCTGGCCCGAGGTCGGGATGCCGCTCAGGCGCTGCCGCACGTCGGCCTCGTCGGCGCCGGGAGCGATGCGGGTGTGGGCGTTGACGACGGCCTGCGCGCGCCCGCTTGCGAGCACCAGCGCGTCGACCGAGCTGCGCGTGTCGGCGGCGGCATGCGACATGCGCAGCTGTTGCTCCATCACCGAGCCGGCCGCGAACAGCACGGAAGCGTTGCGTGCGGATGCGCGATCCGCATGCAGTTCGACCTCGCTGCGCTGCAGGTGGTAGCGGCTGCCCGAGGCGATCAGCGCCTGGTCGTAACGCGCGCCGCGGTCGAGCTGGGCATGCAGATGGTGGGCGATGCGGTCGTCCGCGCGCGGGTTGGCGATGCGCAGGTGCTGCAGCGTTGCGTCCTGCGCGAGCCGCAGGTGGACCTGCAGGTTCTGCACGATCGCGTGATCGCAGGCGGTGTGTTCGTGGTCGTGCGTTTCGATCAGCACGCAGCGCACGTTCGGCGCGACCTCGATGACGAGCATCGGCGACTCCACCGCCTCGCGCGGCTGGTGGCGCAGCTGCAGCCACACCGTCTCGCCCGACTCGCGCCCGGCGCCGCCGATGCGCAGGCGCAGCCCGCGGCGCACGGCCGCGCGGTGCGCCCACGCGAAGGGCGCCGCGTCGCCGTCGCCGGGCAGCGCGAGATTTGCGAACAGTTCGGCGCGCTGGGCGGCATCGGCGGCGTCCAGCCACTGCGCGTCGACGCGCGCCTGGCGTGAGTTGCCGATCGGGTGCAGCGTCCACCCGGCGCCGGCCAGCGGCGAGGCGTCGCAGCCGAGCGCGGGGGCATCGGCCGCGTCGCCGAGCCAGACGTCGAGCGCCGGCGGCGGGATGTGGCGGAAGGACTCCGAGTTCTTCGGAATCCAGCCGCGCGCCGTCAGGCGGCTGCGGGCGGCGAGGGCGTCTGCGCGGGCGAGGTCCATGTCAGTGGCTCCGCTGCAGGGGGAGGGAGGGTGCCAT
>CAJPFZ010000045.1 GCA_905339355.1 Burkholderiaceae bacterium | reverse complement strand
CTGAGAGGCCGTGAAAATATTCCCGCCATCCAGCAAATGCATGATATGCGAATGGTATAATGCGGGGCATTGGACGTTTGGAGTGAAGTTGCCATGACCGGAAGCCGAGCGCGGGTGCTGTTGCCGAATCGGGGGCAGATGGAATTTCGGGCGAGCGATCTGGAATCGCTGCTGCCGGAAGGGCATCGGGCGCGATTGGTATGGGGATACGTCGAACGGCAAGACCTGAAGGCGTTCTACGCGGGCATTCGGGTGGTGGAAGGCGGTACGGGGCGGGCGGCGATTGCGCCGGAAATACTGCTGGCGCTGTGGCTGTACGCGACGCTCGATGGCGTGGGCAGTGCGCGGCAGATCGCGCGACTGACGCAAGAGCACGATGCCTACCGCTGGCTGTGCGGCGGGGTGCAGGTGAATTACCACACGGTGTCGGACTTCCGGAAGGATCACGGCAAGGGGCTGGACGAACTGCTGTCGGCGAGCATCGCCAGTCTGATGGCGGCGGGGGCGGTGAAGCTCAAGCAGGTGGCGCAGGACGGAATCAGGGTACGCGCCAGCGCGGGGGCGGGTTCGTTCCGACGCCGCGAGAAGCTGGAGACGTATCTGGAGGCGGCCCGCGCCGAAGTAGCCCGGCTGAAAGCCGAGATGGACACCGATCCGGCGCGCGGCCAACGGGCGCGCGAGGCGGCCAGGGTGCGGGCGGCGGCCGAGCGCGAAGCGCGCTTGGAGCGGGCGCTGGCCCGGCTGCCGGAGATCGAGGCGATCAAGCAGCGGCAAGGCAAGACGCCGGAAGAGGCGCGGGCGTCGATGACCGATGCCGAGGCGACGGTGATGAAGATGGGCGATGGCGGGTTCCGTCCGGCGTACAACCCGCAACTGGCGACCGATGCCGACTCGCTGGTGATCGTAGGTGTGGATGTCGCCACGGTGGGCAGCGACCAGGGGCAGATGGTGCCGATGGTGGAACAGATCGAGAAGCGCTGTGGCGAGGCGGCGGAGTCCTGGCTGGTGGATGGCGGCTTCGTCGGCCACGAGCAGATCGAGCAGGCCAGTCGAAGCACGGTGGTCTATGGGCCGGTGCCGGAGCCGAAGGACAAGACGGTCGATCCGCATCAGCCCAAGGCCACCGACAGCGAGGCGGTCGCCACCTGGCGGCAACGGATGGGTACGGACGAGGCGAAAGCGATTTACAAGAAGCGGGCGGCCAGCGCCGAATGCGTCAATGCCATGAGCCGCAACCGTGGCTTGCAGCAGTTCCGGGTACGGGGATTGGCGAAGGTCAAGTGCGTGATGCTGCTGTTTGCCCTGGCGCACAACCTGATGCGCATGGCCGCCCTTGCGCCGGACTTGCTGGGTATAGGGACAGGTGCGTCCCCCGTCGTCGGAATCGCGGCTTGAGGACAGGGGACATGCGGAAAAACGCCCGACAAGCCACTCAGGAAGCGAGGTAACGATGCTCCGTGCATGTTTCGCCCATCTTGGCGCATCTCTCAACACTCCCGCGACTACCCAGTCGCGCGGGCGAAAGATTCACAGACTCTGAG
>CAJPFZ010000044.1 GCA_905339355.1 Burkholderiaceae bacterium | reverse complement strand
CGGCCAGCGCGAGCTGATCATCGGCGACCGCCAGACCGGCAAGACCGCGGTGGCCATCGACACCATCATCAACCAGAAGGGCAAGGACCTGTTCTGCGTCTACGTCGCCATCGGCCAGAAGGCCTCGACGGTGAAGAACGTGATCCGCAAGCTGGAAGAGACCGGCGCGATGGCCTACACCATCGTCGTCGTCGCCACCGCCTCCGAGTCCGCCGCGATGCAGTACATCGCCCCGTACTCCGGCTGCACCATGGGCGAATACTTCCGCGACAACGGCCAGGACGCCCTGATCATTTATGACGACCTGACCAAGCAGGCCTGGGCCTACCGCCAGATCTCGCTGCTGCTGCGCCGTCCGCCCGGCCGCGAAGCCTATCCCGGCGACGTGTTCTACCTGCACTCGCGTCTGCTCGAGCGCGCCGCCCGCGTCTCCGAAGCCTACGTCGAGAAGTACACCAAGGGCCAGGTCAAGGGCAAGACCGGTTCGCTCACCGCGCTCCCCGTCATCGAGACGCAGGCCGGCGACGTGACCGCCTTCGTGCCGACCAACGTGATCTCGATCACCGACGGCCAGATCTTCCTCGAGACCGACCTCTTCAACGCCGGCATCCGTCCCGCCATCAACGCGGGTATCTCGGTGTCACGCGTCGGTGGCGCCGCCCAGACCAAGGTCATCAAGAAGCTCGGCGGCGGCGTGCGTCTGGCCCTCGCCCAGTACCGCGAACTCGCGGCCTTCGCCCAGTTCGCCTCCGACCTGGACGAAGCCACCCGCAAGCAGCTCGAGCGCGGCCGCCTGGTGACGGAACTGATGAAGCAGGCCCAGTACTCGCCGATGCAGGTCGCCGAGATGGCCGTGACGCTGTTCACCATCAACAAGGGCTACTTCGACGACGTCGAGGTGAAGCGCGCGCTCGCCTGCGAAGCCGCGCTGCACCAGTTCATGCGGACGAAGTTCGCCGACCTCATGAACAAGATCGAAAGCACCAAGGACCTCGACGCCGATGCGGAGAAGGCCCTCGATGCCGCCGTTCAAGAGTTCAAGAAGTCCTGGGCGTAACCTTTAGCCGGAGCCAACCATGCCAAGCGGCAAGGAAATACGCACCAAGATCAAGAGCGTGCAAAACACGCGCAAGATCACCAAGGCCATGGAGATGGTCGCGGCCTCGAAGATGCGCAAGGCACAGGAGCGCATGAAGGCCGCCCGTCCCTACGGCGAGAAGATCCGCCGGCTGGCCGCCAACCTGTCCCACGCCAACTCCGAGTACAAGCACCCCTTCCTCAAGAAGGCGGGCGAAGTGAAGCGCGTCGGCCTGATCGTCATCACGACCGACAAGGGACTGTGCGGCGGCCTCAACACCAACGTGCTGCGCGTCGCCCTCAACAGCCTGAAGGAATGGGAAGGCAAGGGTGTCACCGACATCCGCGTCACCGCCATCGGCTCGAAGGGCCTCGGCTTCATGCAGCGCCTCGGCGCCAAGGTCGTTTCCAACGTCACCCACCTCGGCGACACGCCGCACCTCGAGAAGATGATCGGCCCGGTGAAGGTCATGCTCGACGCCTTCCAGGCCGGCGAGCTCGACGCGGTCTACATCGCCTACACCCGCTTCCTCAACACCATGAAGCAGGAGCCGGTGCTGGAACAGTTGCTGCCGCTCTCCGGCGAACAGCTGCGCCAGACCGAGCACGGCTGGGACTACATCTACGAGCCGGACGCCCGCGCCGTCATCGACGAGCTGCTGGTCCGCTACGTCGAGGCACTGGTGTACCAGTCGGTGGCCGAGAACATGGCCTCCGAGCAGAGCGCGCGGATGGTCGCCATGAAGGCCGCCTCCGACAACGCCGGCAACGTGATCAACGAGCTGCAGCTGGTCTACAACAAGACCCGCCAGGCCGCGATCACCAAGGAAATCTCTGAAATCGTCGGCGGAGCTGCCGCGGTTTGATGCGGCAGCGTTTTGGACGATTGGGCGAGACTAATGTGAGCGAAGCGAACGTTACGTCGAGACCAAATCGTCCAGAAGCGGCCGTCTAATGAATTTGTTTATTGGGGAAATACGATGAGTCAAGGAACGATCGTACAGTGCATCGGCGCCGTGGTGGACGTCCAGTTCAAGCGCGAAGAGATGCCCAAAGTCTATGACGCCCTGAAGCTGGACGGCTCCGAGCTGACGCTGGAAGTGCAGCAGCAGCTCGGCGACGGCGTCGTGCGCACCATCGCGCTGGGCTCCTCCGAGGGCCTGCGCCGCGGCCTGGTGGTCAGCAACACCGGCAAGCCGATCATGGTGCCCTGCGGCAAGGCCACGCTGGGCCGCATCATGGACGTGCTCGGCGCGCCCATCGACGAGGCCGGCCCGGTCGGCACCGAAGACCGCCGCTCCATCCACCAGAAGGCCCCCGCCTTCGACGAGCTGGCCCCCAGCCAGGAACTGCTCGAAACCGGCATCAAGGTGATCGACCTGATCTGCCCGTTCGCCAAGGGCGGCAAGGTCGGCCTGTTCGGCGGCGCCGGCGTGGGCAAGACGGTTAACATGATGGAACTCATCCGCAACATCGCCATCGAGCACTCCGGCTACTCCGTGTTCACCGGCGTGGGCGAGCGCACCCGCGAGGGCAACGACTTCTACCACGAGATGAAGGAGTCCAACGTTCTCGACAAGGTCGCCCTGGTGTACGGCCAGATGAACGAGCCCCCCGGCAACCGCCTGCGCGTCGCGCTGACCGGCCTCACCATGGCCGAGCACTTCCGCGACGAAGGCCGCGACGTGCTGCTGTTCGTCGACAACATCTACCGCTTCACCCTGGCCGGCACCGAAGTGTCCGCGCTGCTGGGCCGCATGCCCTCCGCCGTGGGCTACCAGCCGACGCTGGCCGAGGAAATGGGCCGCCTGCAGGAGCGCATCACCTCCACCAAGACCGGCTCGATCACCTCGATCCAGGCTGTGTACGTGCCGGCGGACGACCTGACCGACCCGTCGCCCGCCACCACCTTCGGCCACCTCGACGCCACGGTCGTACTCTCGCGCGACATCGCCGCGCTGGGCATCTACCCCGCCGTCGACCCGCTGGATTCCACCAGCCGCCAGATCGACCCCAACGTCGTCGGCGAGGAGCACTACTCGACGACCCGTGCCGTGCAGGCGACGCTCCAGCGCTACAAGGAACTGCGCGACATCATCGCCATCCTCGGCATGGACGAACTGGCCCCGGAAGACAAGCTCGTCGTCGGCCGCGCCCGCAAGATCCAGCGCTTCCTCTCGCAGCCCTTCTTCGTCGCCGAAGTGTTCACC
>CAJPFZ010000043.1 GCA_905339355.1 Burkholderiaceae bacterium | reverse complement strand
CAGCTGGTGGGCCGGCTGGTGTCCCGGCAGCTGCTCGGCATCGACCTGCCGCTGATCGACACCGGCATCAACACGCCGCCCGAAGCCGCCATCGCGTCGATCATCCTGCTGTACATCGTGGCCGCGCTGTTCAACCTGAAGATCCCGCGCACCGAGGCGCCGCTGCAGCCGCTGGCCCACAGCCCGAGCGCACTGGTGCGCGACTTCTCCAACTGCAACGCGCGCCTGTGGAGCGACAAGCTGGGCCAGATCTCGCTCGCCACGACGACGCTGTTCTGGGGCGTGTCGGGCAACCTGCGCTACATCGTGCTCGCCTGGGCCGCGGCGGCGCTCGGCTACAGCACCACGCAGGCGTCGTCTCTGGTCGGCGTGGTGGCCCTGGGCACCGCCTTCGGCGCGGTGCTCGCCTCGGTGCGCATGCGCCTCGACCAGGCCACCAGCGTGATCCCGCTGGGCATCGCGATGGGCGTGCTGGTGATTGCGATGAACTTCATCGGCAACGTCTGGGTCGCGGCGCCCTTCCTGATTGTGATGGGCGGGATCGGCGGCTACCTGGTGGTGCCGATGAACGCGCTGCTGCAGCACCGCGGCCACAACCTGATGGGCGCCGGCCGCTCGATCGCCGTGCAGAACTTCAACGAGCAGGCGTGCATCCTCGGCCTGGGCGCGTTCTACACGGGCATGACCAAGTTCGGCATGTCGGCCTTCGGCGCGATCACCATCTTCGGCCTCGCCGTCGCCTCCATCATGTGGCTGATCGGCCGCTGGCACCGCAGCAACTGCGTGCGGCATGCCGACGAGGTCGAGCACCTGCTGGCGCTCGCGCGCAGCGACCGGCACCACTGAGCCCGCAGCGAAGGACGAGAGACACCCGCGGGGGTCGACCCGCGCAGCTGGCCGGGCGATCGTGACGGGCTCGATGCCCGCTACGCGTGATGGATGTCGACTCCAGCGGCTCGGCCACCCGGCCCTACCACGCCCATGGGCACCATGGTTGCATAACGCAACCGTATCGTGTACAAAGCCATCCAGTTGCATGATGCAACTGGATGCCGCGCCTGGTGCTCACCCGGCTCCTCATCAACCACCACTCCAAGGGAAACTCACATGACGTTCTATCGGCACGCCGTCATCGATGGCCTGAAAATCTTCTACCGCGAAGCCGGGGATCCCTCGCGGCCGGCCTTGCTCTTGCTGCACGGCTTCCCCGCGTCGTCCTTCATGTACCGGCATCTGCTGGACAGCCTGGCTGACCACTTCCACCTGATCGCCCCGGACTACCCGGGCTTCGGCTACAGCGACGCGCCGACGCCGGCGGAGTACGAATACACCTTCGACCGTTTGGCCGACACCATCAACAAGTTCACGGAGCATCTCGGCCTCGCGCGCTATGGCCTGTACATGCAAGATTTCGGTGGCCCGGTCGGATTCCGTCTCGCCAGCGGCCATCCCGAACGCGTGTCCTTCCAGGTGGTCCAGAACGCAAACGCGTACGAAGAAGGTCTTCCGGACAGCTTCTGGGCGCCGGTGCGCGCCTTGTGGGCAAACCCGTCGCCGGCCAACCTCGCACGCATCCGCCAGGCAGCCATGTCGGACGAGGCTCTCGCGTGGAACTACACGCACGGCGTGGCGGACGCCGAGCGGGTGAGCCCGGACAGCTGGGTGTTGCAGCGCGCGCTGCTCGCCCGCCCGGGCAACAAGGAGGCGATGCTCGCTCTGCTGTACGACTATGGCTCGAATCTCGGGCAATACCCGAAGTGGCAAGCGTACTTCCGCGAGCACCAGCCGCCGACCTTGGTGGTGTGGGGCAAGAACGACGTGATCTTCCCGGAGTCCGGCGCGCACCCGTACAAGCGTGACCTGCAAAAGCTCGACTTCAACATCCTCGACACCGGGCACTTCGCGCTCGATGACCAGGGTGACGTCGTCGCTGCGCACGTCCTGCGCTTCACCCAGAAGCTGTTCGCGTAAGCGCCTGGACAAAGTCATCCGTGGATTCGCTGACGGGCGGAACGTCCACCACCCCGCTTCCGCCGGCCGCACCCGATGGTTCGCCCAGGGCAGAGCCGGCGCGCGGCGGCGCGCCGGTCTTGTCGCGTGCGGTCGTGCTGCTCGCGGCCCTGGCGAGCGGGCTCGCGGTGGCCAATGTCTACTACGCCCAGCCCTTGCTGGATGCGATCGGCGATGACCTTCGCATGCCGCGATCCACCATCGGCATCGTCGGCACGCTCACCCAGATCGGCTACGGCTTGGGCCTGTTGGCGCTCGTGCCGCTCGGCGACCTCGTGGATCGGCGCAAGCTCATCATCGGCCAGTCGGCCCTTTCGGTGCTGGCGCTTTGCGCCGTGGCGCTCGCAACCCATGGCGCAGCACTGCTTGCGGCCATCTTCGTCGTGGGGTTCTTGGCCGTGGTCGCGCAGGTGCACGTGGCACACGCAGCAGCATTGGCGTCGCCGGCAGAACGAGGCCGGGTCGTGGGCGCCGTCACCAGCGGCATCGTTTGCGGCATCCTGCTCGCCCGGGCGGCATCCGGACTTCTCTCGGACGTGTTCGGGTGGCGCGCCATCTACGTTGCCGCGGCACTTGCCAACATCGTCGTCGTGGCACTCCTGGCGAAGGCGTTGCCAACGCAACCCTCCCGGGGTCAGCGCATGGGCTATGTCGAACTGGTCACCTCGGTGATATCGCTGTTTGCGCAGGAGCGCGTGCTGCGTATACGCGCAACGCTCGCTCTGCTCATCTTCATGTCCATCACGGTTCTTTGGACGTCGATGGCGCTGGCGCTGCGTGCGCCACCCCACGAGTTGAGTCACACGGCTGTGGGCATGTTCGGGTTCGCGGGCGTGCTCGGGGCAATGGGCGCGACCCTGGCTGGAGGACGCGCGGACAGAGGCCAGGCACAGCGCACCACCGGGATTGCACTCACGCTGATGCTCCTCGCATGGATCCCGCTGGCTGCGCAGCCGTATTCGATCTGGGCACTGATTGCGGGGGTCGTGCTCATCGACTTCGGGTTGCAAGCGGTCCACGTCTCGAATCAAAGCCTGATCTATCGCGTGCGCCCGGAGGCCCAAAGTCGGTTGACGGCCGGCTACATGATCTTTTACTCGATCGGCTGCGCGCTGGGCTCGATCCTGTCGACGATCGCGTTCGCCCTCGCCGGGTGGCGCGGCGTCTCGCTTCTTGGATTCGCCATCAGCGCGCTCGCCCTTGCTCAGTGGCTTGCGACGCGCCGCCACACGCCGGGCTGACGCGCCATCACCGCGGCCACGCGGGTGCGCGTGCCGATCGACTCTCTGCCGGCTGCCTGCGACCGTCAT
Organism: Burkholderiaceae bacterium; assembly: GCA_905339355.1. Classification (GTDB taxonomy): domain Bacteria; phylum Pseudomonadota; class Gammaproteobacteria; order Burkholderiales; family Burkholderiaceae_C; genus Albitalea. The sequence continues at coordinate 1,660 of CAJPFZ010000043.1, read as the reverse complement.
CCCCATTGAAAGTCAGTGGGTTTAATATTGCAACTCACACCCCTGACGCAGCTCAACCCGTGGTCCAACGAACAAGCTTTTCCGACGCCATGTGTCCCGTCGCGAGGTCGCTGGATGTGGTCGGCGACTGGTGGTCGCTCCTGATCATCCGCGATGCCTTCGATGGTATGCGGCGTTTCGGAGAGTTCCAGCGCAGTCTTGGCGTCGCCAAGAACATCCTCACGTCGCGACTCAAGGCATTGGTTGCGAACGACGTGTTGGAAATGGTGCCCGCAACGGACGGCGGCGCCTACTCGGAATACGCCCTCACCGACAAAGGCCGCGCGCTGTTCCCCGTCATCGTCGGCCTTCGTCAGTGGGGCGAGGACTACCTGTTCGGACCCAAGGAGCCGCACTCCGTGCTCGCCGACACCCGGCGCGACCGGCCGGTGGCAAGGCTCGAAGTCCGCTCGAGCGACGGCAGGCGGCTCGAACCCGAGGACACCGTCGTCAAGAAGGTGCCGCCATCGAAGATCGCTCGGCCGACGACGCGCAAGTCGAGTGCCGTGTAGCACGGATCGCCCGCGCCGCCGGCCCTGTTGATCGCGACGAGAAGCCGGCAGTCCGGCAAGTGGGAACGGCGGGCGCGGCCTCGGCGGATGTGGACAATCCCCCGGTGCTGAATTCCCGCGTCCTGCTGCCGATCCTCGCCCTGACCTTCAACGCCCTCGTGTGGGGCAGCTCGTGGTGGCCTTTCCGGCAGCTCGAGGCACGCGGCCTGCACCCGCTGTGGGCGACCGTTTTCGTCTACCTGCTGGCGGTGGGGGTCATCGGCACGCTGCGTCCGCGCGCCTTCGGACAGCTGCTGCGCACGCCGGCGCTTTGGGTGCTGATGGCCGCGTCGGGCATCACCAATGCCGCCTTCAACTGGGGCGTGGTGATCGGCGACGTGGTGCGCGTGGTGCTGCTGTTCTACCTGATGCCGCTGTGGACGGTGCTGCTCGCGCGGCTGCTGCTGCACGAGCCTCTGACCCGCTCCGCGGCGCTGCGTGTCGCGATGGCGCTGGTGGGCGCGGCCATCGTGCTGTGGCCTGCCAGTGCAGGCGGCGGCGACTGGCCGCTGCCGCGTGCGCTGCCTGACTGGCTGGGCTTGATCGGCGGCATGTCGTTCGCGCTCAACAACGTGATGCTGCGGCGCGAAGCCGCGCGTCCCGAAGAGGGCCGGGCGCTCGCGATGTTTGTCGGCGGCGTGGTGGTGGCCGGCACGCTCGCCTGCACGCTGGCGGCCACGCAGCACCTGCCGTGGCCGCCCGGCCCGGCGCCCGGCTGGCTGCTCATCGCCCTCGTGCTGGCCGGCCTCTTCCTGCTCAGCAACCTGGCGCTGCAATTCGGCGCTGCGCGATTGCCGGCCAACGTCACTTCGGTCGTGATGCTGAGCGAAGTGGTCTTCGCCTCCGGTTCGGCCATCGCGCTCGGCGGCGGACAGCTGACGATGCCGCTGCTGCTGGGCGGCGGCCTGATCGTCGGCGCGGCGGTGCTGGCCGCGTCGGGGCGCTCGGGCGCCCATTGACTCGACCGACCAGGCCGAGCGCAGGCAGGTCAGCCCGCCGCTGACCCCTGGCCGAATCCAGGGTCCAGCGCGCGCAGCGCCTGCAGCAGCTCGGCCTCGACGATCGGCTTG
>CAJPFZ010000042.1 GCA_905339355.1 Burkholderiaceae bacterium | reverse complement strand
CGCCTCGTCGAGCCGCGGCTGCAGGCGGCTCGCCGAGCCGATCGCGACGCGGGTGCAGCCGCGCCGGTCGAGCGCGCGCCGCAGCGCTTGCGGCCAGTCGCCGGGGCTGGCGTGCAGCACGTCGGCGCGCCAGCCGCGCGCTGCGGTCTCGAATGGCTCGATCAGGCTCGCCGGGTCGATGCGCGCGCCGAGGCTGCCGCGGCCGTGCGGGCCGGCCAGGTAGGGCGCGAGGTCGGGCTCGGGCAGCGGGGCGAGTGGCCCGCCGGCACGCAGCGCCGCCAGGATGGACGCGCGGGCGCCGCGACTGTCGGGCAGGCGCATCGGCTTGTCGTTGGAGGAGGGCGGCATGACGTCAGGTTCAATCGGTGACGTTGCGCGCCGCGTCTTCGGCGCCGAGGCGTTCGCGCACGAAGCTCGCGAGGTGCACGCAGCGCGGCAGCGCCTCGCCCGCGGCGCGCCGCTTGTCGGCGGCATGGTGCATGTTGAGCAGGCAGCCGCAGTCGGCGCTGACCAGCACCTCGGCGCCGCTGTCGCGCACGGCGTCGAGCTTGTCGTTGACCATCGCGCCGGAGATGGCCGGATGGCGTGCCGAGAAGGTGCCGCCGAAGCCGCAGCATTCGACCTCGCGCGCCTGCCGCACCAGCTCGACCCCCGGCAGCGCGCGCAGCAGCGCCTCGCTGGGCTCGTGTGTGCCCATCTCGCGCCGCGCGGTGCACGAGGTGTGCAGCGCCACCTTCACCGGCGTCGCACGCGCGGAGCCCACGCTCGCCGGCGCGGCGAGCCCCAGCACCTCCCGCGCGAACTGGCTGAACTCCACCACACGGTCGGCAATCCGCTGCGCCTGCGCCGCGAGCGACGGCTCATCGGCAAACAGCCGCGGCCAATGGTGGACCATCATGCCGGCGCACGAACCCGAGGGCACGACGATCGGCCAGGGCTGCGCGAAGAGATCGAGCTGCGCGCGCGCCACGCGCCGCGCCTCTTCGGTGAAGCCGCTGGTGTAGGCCGGCTGGCCGCAGCAGCTCTGCGCCTCGGGAAAGTCCACCTCGATGCCGGCCGCGCGGATGATGCCGATCGCATCGAGCCCGGCGCGCGGGGCCATCAGGTCGACCACGCAGGTCGAGAAGAAGTAGACCTGCCGCGGCCGTGCTGCGCTCGACGCAGGGGGACTGGACATGAGGGTGGTGCCTGGAGTGTGGCTCATCGTACTGGCTCGCGAAGCGCGGTGATAGTGGGCAAGTCCGAGGACGACGTGCGCTCGCCGTCACGGAACCGCCACGTAGAATTCTTTGCGCTCCCGGCCCGACGCGGCGGGGCGCCGCACCTCCCATGGCCCGCCTGCAACGCCTCCCGCCGATTCATGCGCTGACCGCCTTCGAGAGCGCGGCGCGACTGGGCGGGTTTGCGCCGGCCGCGGCCGAGCTGTGCGTCACGCCGAGCGCCGTCAGCCACCGCATCCGCCTGCTCGAAACCCAGCTCGGCGAGCAGCTGTTCGAGCGCTCCCCGACCGGCGTGCGCCTGACCGAAGCGGGCCAGCGCTACCTGCTCGGCGTGCGCGAGGCCTTCGACAAGCTGTCGCACCTGTCGCGCGGCGGCACGCCCGAGGTGCTGCGCCTGAGCGTCGGCTCGCCGCCCACGTTCGCGCGCAACCTGCTGATCCCGCGCCTGCCTGAGTTCTACCGCCAGTGGCCCGACATCGAGATCGAGGTCGCCGTCGCCGCGCCGATGCAGGACCGCCCCGAACGCCACGACGTCGACATCCGATTCGGCACCGCGCCCTTCGACGAGCGCGCGGCGACCAAGCTGTTCGACGACCAGCTCGTGGTGCTGGCCGCGCCGCGCACCCTCGAGCGACAGCCGCTGGCCGAACCGGCCGATCTCGCGCGTGCCGAGCTGCTGCGCAGCCCGCTGGTGGCGTGGCGGCCGTGGTTCGCCGCGGCCGGGCTGGACTGGCCCGAGCCGAGCCGCGGCCTGCTGTTCACCGACCTCGGCATCCTGCTCGAAGCCGCCGCCAGCGGCCTCGGCGTGGCCGTGTGCACGCGGCGCGTGGCCGAGCAGTGGACCAGCGACGGCCAGCTGGTGGCGCCCTTCGCCGTGACGGCGCCGGCGGCCAGCCCCTACTACGCGCTGGTCGAGCGCGACCTCGGCCAACGGCCCGAGGTGGGCGCCTTCGTCGACTGGCTGACGGCAAGCTTCGCCTGAACACTCTGCCGTGCGGTGCGAAGGGCGAGGGCTCATCCTCGCGATGCAGATGTCGCCGGCAGTGATAGTCATCGACCGAGTCTCCTTCTGGGAATGTCTGGGACACAACCGGCATCGCAAGCGACTGGCTCAGCGCGCGGGCTCCCGACAAGGCGAATCGTGCGAGTCGCGCGCACCATTGGCAAACGAATGTCTTTCAGCAGCGTGACGAGGAAGATTCATGGGGGGAGAACCCGCGCCCCGGCTGGCAAACTCCCTGCATGACCGAAGCCCTGCTGTTGCTGCCCGACTTCCTGCTGATCGTGGTCGGCTTCTGCGTCTGCCGCTTCACGCCGCTGAACCGCACGGTGTGGGACGCGGCCGAGCGGCTCGTCTACTACCTGCTGTTCCCGGTGCTGCTGTTCAGCTCGATCGTGCGGAGCCCGCTGCAGCTCGGCTCGACGGCGATGCTCGCGGGCTCGGCGCTCGCGGTGGTGGCGTGCGGCATCGCGGCGGCCTATGCGCTGGGCTGGCTTCCCGGCGTCGATGCGCGCCGCCATGCGTCAGGGGCGCAGGTGGCGTTCCGCTTCAATTCCTATGTGGCGCTCGCGCTCGCCGAGCGCCTGGGTGGCGCGCAAGCGGTCGCATGGATCGCGCTGATCATTGCCTTGTGCGTGCCGCTGTGCAACGCCGGCGCGGTGTATGCGCTGGCGCGGCACGGCGGGCACAACCTGCTCCGCGAGCTGCTGCGCAACCCGCTGCTGCTGAGCACCGTGGCCGGCCTCGCGGCCAATCTCGCGGGCCTGCAACTGCCCGGCGCGGCCGGCACCACACTGCAGCGCATCGGCCAGGCGGCGCTGCCGATCGGCCTGATGGCGGTGGGCGCCGGGCTGCAGCTGGGCGGCCTGCAAAGCGCGCCGCGGCTTGCCGCCGCGCTGCTCGCCATTCGCCATGCGCTGCTGCCGGCGATTGCCATCGGCCTGGCGCTCGCGTTGGCCTTGCCGGCGCCGCAGGCGGTGGTGCTGGTGGCGTTTGCGTCGCTGCCGACGGCGTCGAGCTGCTACGTGCTGGCGGCGCGCATGGGCGGCGACGGAGCGTACGTGGCCGGGCTCGTCACCGTGTCGACGCTGCTCGGCATGGTCAGCGTTCCGGTGTGGCTGGTCGTGTTCGCGGCGGCGCGTGCGGCGTTCGCTGTGGTGTGACGCGGGGCATCGGAAGCAGGGCGGGCAGTGGCTCGCCTGGTCCTACTGGTGGCCGCGCCGGGAGTCTCGCGTCAAGGGCGTCGTTGTCTGTTCGGTCACGAGGCGAGCGAGCATCCGTGCGAAGGGCCGAATGTTCCGGTGGCTGCTCGCCTGCTCCAAAGCAGCCATGTACTCGGCACGCTGTTGTAGCGGAACGATGGTCCAGACGTATCCCGCGGTTGTCAGCATGTGGTTCATGATGAATCGGCCCAGGCGGCCGTTGCCGTCGATATACGGGTGAATGAAGACGAACACGAAGTGGCCGAGCACCGCCCGTACAGCTGCACTCTCTTCGTCTTCGAGCAACGACATCAGCAGCGGCATGCAGTCCCTCAGCGCGTTCGCAGGAGGCGGAACATGAAGTGCTCCCGTGATGAATATCGGCCGGTTTCGATACCCGGCCAAGCTCGCAGCCGTCACGATCCCCGCCGTCACGCTCGACGAGAACAGCGCCAGATGCCAATGCGCCAGCTGCTTGCGCAACTGCGCGCCGGGGTTGAGCGTGCCTTCCAGTGTTTCCCGGATGGACGACAAGACCCGCCTGTAGGCTTCGAGGTATCCCTTGGCCGCGAGCGCGTCTCGCATGCGGCGATCGCTGTCGTTCGTGTCCGGCATCCAGTCGCCGTTGCGGACCTTTTCGATCAGATCCTCGGTCACCTGGTACCCCTCTATGGACAACGAGTGATACGCGTCGGCGACATACCTGGCCTGCACGTCGTGCATCAGGGAGTCGGTGTTCCGCGGCGCGGCCTGCTCAACGGCGGCGAACTCTTCCAGCACGACCATGCGCATCTCGGTCCACATCAGGCGGATCCGTTGGGCATAGGGAGATTCCATGCGATCTCCGGCAAGCTCCCTGAGCGGCGCAACGAACGGATTGATGACGCGCACATCGTGCCCTGCAGCTTCCATCGCAGATTTCAAGGTCGCCGCATCTTCATCGCGGCGAGCAGCTTGAAGAGCACCGACGAATCGTCCCGCGATGGTCGTTGAGCCACCACGCAGGACCAGCCGAGCCAGTTCGCTGACGTCGGCTCGTCGAAACGCGATCTGGCCCGCTTGCGGGTGCTGCTCGAAGAATGTCGGCCCTACCCTGAACAGGCTGTCTTCAAGAGGTATGAGTCGCAGGCCGTTCGCAGTCTCGAGCGCGTCGTCGGCGAGGGAAGCCCGTTCGATTCGGTACAGGAATAGAGAACAGCCGTGCGGCAGCTTCACCACATCGTTGCTCGCTTTCGGAGCGTGAATCTGGATCTGCTTGGAGAGCGACGTCTCGCCGGAGTGCCGGAGCAGCGATTGCTCGGCGTTCAGTTGCCACTCCCTGCCAAACCTGGCGTTTGCGTAAGAGGCGACGAAAGCCTCCATGGTGGCGTACCAGGTCGTCGACTCTCCTTCCTTCTCTTCCGGCCGCGACTGCATGTACCAGCCCGGCAGGATCGGCTTCAGGAAGCCGGCTCTCTGCAGCCGCTCACGGTGAACACGCGTCAGCCCCTTGTGCTGAGACAC
>CAJPFZ010000041.1 GCA_905339355.1 Burkholderiaceae bacterium | reverse complement strand
GGCCATCGGCTGCCCCCGCTCCCGATCGGGTTACCCGAAACGGCGTTGCCCGCGCCAACGTTTGTCGCGCGTGAACGTGAATTGGCGCGGCTCGATCAGGCGCTCAATCGCGCCCGCAGCGGACGCGGCCACATCATCTTCGTCACCGGCGAAGCGGGCAGCGGCAAGACTGCGCTGCTCGACGAATTCGTGCGGCGCGTGGTCAACGCGCAGGGCGATGTGGTCGCGGTGAGCGGCATCTGCAGCGCGCACCTTGGACAGGGTGATCCTTATCTGCCCTTCCGCGACATGCTGCGCTTATTGACGGGCAACATCGAAGCCAAACGCGCCAGCGGCGCACTCTCGCCCGATCATGCTCGCCGCCTGTGGAATGCCTTGCCGGATGCGCTGCAAGCGGTGGTCGAACACGGGCCGGACCTGATCGGATCATTCTTAACGGGCGAGGCGTTGGCCCTGCGCGCCGAAGCCCTGACGCCCGTTCACGCGCTGTGGCGCACCCGCTTGATCGAGCTCGCTCGACGAGCCGTGAAAGCGCCGCCCGCGAATGTGCGGGAACAGATCGCGGCGGTGTTAGCGGCCATTGCCCGCTCGCGCACGCTGCTCTTGATTGTCGATGATGCCCAATGGGCAGACGATGAAACGATCGGGTTGTTGTTTCACCTGGGGCGACAGTCGCCCGCTCGATTAGTGATCGTGTGCGCCTATCGGCCCGGCGATGTGGCGTTGGGCCGCGCCGGCCAACGGCATCCGCTGGAATCGGTGATCAACGAACTCCAACGCACGACTGGCGAAACACCGCTTGATCTGGATGCCGCCGAAGGCCGCGCCTTCATCGACGCGCTGTTGGATGCTGCACCCAATCACTTGGACAGCCAGTTCCGCGAAACACTCTATCAACATACCAGCGGGCATGCGCTGTTCACGGTGGAGTTGATGAGCGATCTGCAATCACGGGGCGAGTTGGTGCGCGATGCCACCGGGCAGTGGATAACGGGCGAAACGCTGGATTGGCAGCGATTGCCTGCCCGCGTCGAAGCCGTCATCGCCGAACACATTGGCCGTGTGCCAACACCGTGGCAGGCACTGCTGCAAGCGGCGTGCGTGGAAGGCGGCGAATTCTCCGCCGGGGTCGTGGCGGACGCGATCGGGTTGGTCGAGGCCGATGTGGCGCGCGCCTTGAGTGGCGAGTTGAGTCAACACTATCAACTGGTCACCGCCACGCGCGTCGATCGCATCGGCGCGCAGCGCCTGCTGCGCTATCGCTTCCGACATGTGTTGTTCGAGACCTATCTGTATCAGCGGCTGGATGCGGTGACACGGACACGGCTGCATGAAGCGATCGGCGCGGCGCTGGAAAAACGCTACGCCGATCAGCCCGATGAACTTTCAGAGATCGCGCTGCAACTCGCGCGGCAGTTTGAGGCGGCTGGGCTGAATTTGAAGGCCATCCACTATGGACTGATCGCCGCACAGCGTGCTGCGCGCTTATCAGCCTACCGAGAGGCCAGCCGTTTATTGACGCACAGTTTGACGTTGCTGGCCGCTGTGCCTGATTCGCTGGAACGCGCGCACCTGGAAACGAATGTGCAGTTGGCGCTGGGCGCGGTCTTATTGGAGCAAGGTTGGGGCACAGCCGATCGGGCGCGGGCATTCGATCGGGCGTTGGAGTTGGCGCAGCAAACGGGCACGCTGACTGAACTGTTGGTCTCGCTCTACTCGTTAGCTGATCTGGCGCAAAGCCGTGGCGAAGCGGCCAAGACAGTGACGCTGAGCCACGAGCTGCTACGACTGGCAGAACAGACCGGGCAAGCGTCATTGCTGGCGCTGGCCCATTACTCAATGGGCTCAGGCCAGTTCACGATCGGCAACTTGAGTCAAGCACGGGTGCAATGGAAGCAGGCCGTGGCGCTCCATGATCAGGCCGCTGAGCTAAAGGGCGTTCTGCGGACTGGCGTTGATATCGATATCAGCGCGCTGTCGTGGTCGATCTGGGCGACCTGGATGATGGGCGATAGCACGGCGGCTGCGGCGCAGGTTGAGCAGGTGCTGGCGCGCGCCCACGAGATCGATCATGCATTTTCACTGGGCATCGCACTGATGGTTGGAGTCTGCCCCTATTGGTTATGGCAGGGTCACTCAGCCGAGGCTCAAGCGCGGCAATACATCGATCAATTAAGCCGCTTAGCAGAGGGCGGCGTGCCGATGTTTCGCGCGTGGGTGAAGGTGTTTGACGGTTACTGGCGCGCGCGGCGCGGCGAGGTGGACGGCATCGCCGAACTGCGGCAGGGCATGGACGAGTGGGCGGTAACCGGCTCGCGCAGCGGCTATGCCTATCAGCGCCTGCTACTAATCGAAGCCTATCTGATCGCGGGCGAAATCGCGGCCGCGCAGCAGGCCGCCGACGAAGCGTTGGCCTTTATCGAGCAGTCGGGTAATCGTGCGCTTGAAGCCGAACTCCATCGCTTGCGCGGCGAGATAGCCGCGGCGCGCGGCGATCACGCTGAGGCCGGTGCCTGCTTCCAGCGCGCGCTTGAAGTGGCGCGCGCGCAAGGGGCGGTGACTTGGGAACAGCGGGTGACTCAGAGCCTAGAGCAGCTGCGACCTTGACCGGACATCCTCATGGGGGATTGTGCCATGTGGCGCACACTGTGTTATAGAGATTTGTCTGAATCAATTGATAGCAGTGATTGACGAAGTTCGGCAGACTGCGTTTGCCCGATCACCAGGCGGGCCGTGACAATGATGGATGTTACATTGTGATTACTTGATGAG
>CAJPFZ010000040.1 GCA_905339355.1 Burkholderiaceae bacterium | reverse complement strand
AGCTCAAGTCGGGCCGCACGTTGCAGCTGACCAAGGACTTCCTGCCCGACATGGAGAAGCTCGAGTCGCGGCTGCGCCAAAGCGGCGCGCAGGTCGACAACGAGGCGGTGCGTAACCCCGACAACGGCAAGCTGCTCGCCCGCCGCTACAGCTTCAGCGCCGACTTCGTCGGCAGCGTGCGCATCACGCCGCAGCACGACAGCGCGCGCCTGCACTTCATGCTGCACAACCTCGACGGCTTCGAGTCGGTGTCGTTCGAGCTGCCGGCCATCGAGATCGGCAGCGCGCGGCTGGACGAACTGGCGCGCTGGCTGGCGGGCCATCCGCACCAGTTCCTGCGGGGGGCTGAAAACCTGCGCCGCATCGAGGCATAGACCTCGCACTGGCCCGTTTCGATGCCGCCGCGGTGACCTGGGTCAAGGCCGCGCCCCCCGGCGCCGGCCGCCGCCCGCTAAAATCGCCGGCAATCGCACTTCAGCGCCCGTCCCCGGCCGGGCCCCTCGCCATGCCGCTGTTCTGGAAGCATTACAAGTCCGACGTCACCGAGTTCATCGAAGAACTCAAGGCCAAGAAGCCCACGCTCGACGAGGAGCAGCGCGCGGGACGTGCCCTGCTGTGGGACAAGCGCGTGGACCGCGAGGCGCTGGAAGAATGGCGCGCGGCCAACGTGCCGCAGCAGCCTTACGTCTACCAGACGAAGAGCTGACCGCACCTGGCCGCCCCGCTGTCCCGTGAGTGACGACGTGATCGCCGCGCAGGCGCATGCGCCTGCGGTGCCCGACATGCCCCCGCCCGCCGCCGACGTGCTGCCCGCGGAGGTGGACCGTGTCGCGATGGCGCGCCTGTACGGCGAGCCGCTGTTTTCGCTGCCCACCGACCTGTACATCCCGCCCGACGCGCTGGAGGTCTTCCTCGAAGCCTTCGAAGGCCCGCTGGACCTGCTGCTGTACCTGATCCGCAAGCAGAACTTCAACATCCTCGACATCCCGCTGGCCGACGTGACGCGCCAGTACCTCGCCTACGTCGAGCAGATCCGCAAGACCAACCTCGAACTCGCCAGCGAATACCTGCTGATGGCGGCGATGCTCATCGAGATCAAGTCGCGCATGCTGCTGCCGCCCAAGAAGTCGGCCGACGGCCATGAGCCCGAAGACCCGCGTGCCGAACTCGTGCGCCGCCTGATCGAGTACGAGCAGATGAAACTCGCCGCGGCGCGCATCGATGCGCTGCCTGTGCTCGGGCGCGACTTCCTGCGCGCACAAGTGGTCATCGAACAGTCGCTCGCGCCGCGCTTCCCCGACGTCGACGCCGACGAGCTGCGTGCCGCATGGGCCGACATCCTCAAGCGCGCCAAGCTCACCCAGCACCACACGATCACGCGCGAACAGCTGTCGGTGCGCGAGCACATGAGCATCGTCCTGCGCACGCTGCAAGGACGCAAGTTCGTGGAGTTCGAAGACCTGTTCGACGTGACTCGCGGCACGCCGGTGCTGGTCGTCACCTTCATCGCGCTGCTCGAGCTCGCGCGAGAACACCTGCTCGAAATCACGCAAGCCGAAGCCTTCGCACCGATCTACGTGCGCCTGGCCTACCAGCCGTCCTGACGGCATCTCAAGCGCCCCGCGCGGGCGGGAGTCTCGACATGCAAGAAGCCCCTGTGGAATTCCATCGCCCCGCCGTGCGCAACAACCCGCAGCGCTGGCGCGTTGCCGACGTGGCCGCGCTGTTCGAGCTGCCCTTCAACGAGCTGCTGTTTCGCGCGCAGACGGTGCACCGCGAGCATTTCGACCCGAGCCAAGTGCAGCTGTCGTCGCTGCTGTCGATCAAGACCGGCGGCTGCCCAGAGGATTGCGGCTACTGCCCGCAATCGGTGCACTTCGACACCGGCGTCGAGGCTTCCGCACTGATGCCGATCGATGCGGTGCTCGACGCCGCGCGGCGCGCCAAGGAAGCCGGCGCGACCCGCTTCTGCATGGGCGCCGCCTGGCGCGGACCGAAAGACCGCGACATCGAAAAGGTCGCGGCGCTGATCAGCGGCGTCAAGTCGCTCGGCATGGAAGCCTGCGCCACGCTGGGCATGCTCGGCGAAGGCCACGCCGAGCAGCTGCGCGATGCGGGCCTGGACTACTACAACCACAACATCGACAGCGCGCCCGACAAGTACGCCGACATCATCACGACGCGCCACTTCGAGGACCGGCTGGACACGCTCGACAAGGTGCGCAGCGCCGGCGTCAAGGTGTGCTGCGGCGGCATCGTCGGCATGGGCGAGTCGCGCGAGCAACGCGCCGCGCTGATCGCCACGCTCGCCAACATGGACCCGTACCCCGAATCGGTGCCGATCAACCACCTGGTGCCCGTCGAGGGCACGCCGCTGGCTTCGCAGGAGGCGCTGGACCCGTTCGAGTTCGTGCGCACGATCGCCGCGGCGCGCATCACGATGCCGCAGACGATGGTGCGGCTGTCGGCGGGCCGCCAGCAGCTCGGCGAAGCGGTGCAGGCGCTGTGCTTCCTGGCCGGCGCCAACTCGATGTTCTACGGCGACAAGCTGCTCACGACCGGCAATCCCGACGTGCAGGCCGACCAGTCGCTGATGGCCAAGCTGGGGATGAGGGCGGCATGAG
>CAJPFZ010000039.1 GCA_905339355.1 Burkholderiaceae bacterium | reverse complement strand
TGTCCTTCGTGGCGGTGGGCCTGCTGATGGCGTCGGACACGAGCCGCAGCATCGTTCACGAGAGCGCCGGCGCGGCGGGGGCGAGCGCATGGCGCACGCGGCTCGGCGCGGCCGGTGTGCGACTGCTCGGCGAACTGCGTGGGCAGGCCGTGGCGACGGTCGGCCTCGCGCCGCCGACGCTGGTGTTCTTCCAGCAGGTCTCGCTGGTCGGGTTCGTGGCCAACCTCGCGGCCATTCCATTGGTCACGCTGGTGATCACGCCACTGGCGCTGCTCGGAGCCATCGCCTCGCCGCTGTGGTCGGCGGGTGCGTGGGTGGTGCAGCAGATGAGCGCCGGGCTCGCCTGGCTCGCCGCCTGGCCCGGCGCCGTCTGGACCGTGGCGGCGGCGCCCGGCTGGGCCCAGTCGCTGGGGCTCTTCGGCGCCGTGTTGCTGGTGTTGCCGCTGCCGTGGCGGCTGCGCCTGATCGCGCTGCCGCTGGCGATGCCGTTGCTGCTGCCGCAGCCGCTGCGCCCGCCGCCGGGGCACGTCGAGCTGGTCGCGGTCGACGTGGGCCAAGGCACGGCGGTACTCGTGCGCACGCACCGGCATCTGCTGGTCTACGACGCCGGGCCGCAATACGCGCGCGACAGCGATGCGGGCCAGCGCATCCTGCTGCCCCTGCTGCGTGCGCGCGGCGAGCAGCGCATCGACCGCCTGGTGCTCAGCCATCGCGACACCGACCATGTCGGCGGTGCGCGAACTCTGCTGCAGACCGGCGCCGTGCGCGACCTGTTGAGCTCGCTCGAAGACGGCCACCCGCTGCTGGCGCTCGCACCGCTGCAACGCCGCTGCGAAAGCGGTCAGGCATGGGCGTGGGACGGCGTGCGCTTCGAGGTGCTGCAGCCGCCGGCCGAGGCCTACGGCAGGGGGCGCAAACCGAACACGGTGTCCTGCGTGCTGCGCGTCCAAGCGGCCGGCGGTGCGAGCGTGCTGCTGACCGGCGACGTCGAGCGCGACCAGGAGGCCTGGCTGGTCGCAAGCCTTGGGCCCGCGCTGCGCAGCGACGTGCTGCTGGTGCCGCACCACGGCAGCAAGACCTCCTCGACGACAGCCTTCCTCTCGAGCGTGCAGCCGAAGCTCGCGGTGGTGCAGGCAGGCTACCGCAACCGCTTCGGCCATCCGGCGCCGGACGTCGTGGCGCGCTACGCATCGGCTGAAGTGACGCCGTTCGAGAGCGTGCGCTGCGGCGCCTGGCAGTGGCGCAGCGGGCAGCCAGGGCAGGGTGAGTGCGAGCGTGACGCCGCGCGCCGCTACTGGCACCATGTCCCACCGTAGCGGCTCGAATTGATGTGGGGCGTCGTGGCCCGCAATTTGCTACCCTGCCTGCGGAGGAGATCAAGGCCGATGAGAGCGAGCTTCGACGAGATGCATGCCGCCGCAGACGCCGTGCGAGACCACTATCGCGGCTACCACCGCTGGCTCGCCGAGCAGCCGCCCGACGTGATGCGCTCGCGCCGCGAAGAGGCGGAGATGATCTTCCGCCGCGTGGGCATCACCTTCGCGGTGTACGGCACCAAGGACGAAAACGGCTCCGGCACCGAGCGGCTGATTCCGTTCGACCTCATCCCGCGGGTGATTCCCGCGCACGAGTGGGCCGAGATGGAGCGCGGACTGCGCCAGCGCGTGAGCGCGTTGAACCGCTTCATCCACGACGTCTATCACGGGCAGGAGATCATTCGCGCCGGGTTGGTGCCGGCTGAGCAGATCTTCACCAACGCCCAGTTCCGCCCGGAGATGATGGGGGTGGACGTGGCGGCGGGCGTGTACTCGCACATCGCCGGCATCGACATCGTGCGTGCGGCCAATGCCGACGGCAGCGGCAGCTACTACGTGCTCGAAGACAACCTGCGCGTGCCCAGCGGCGTGAGCTACATGCTGGAGAACCGCAAGATGATGATGCGGCTGTTTCCCGAGCTGTTCAGCCAGCACCGCGTCGAGCCGGTCGCGCACTACCCCGACTGGCTGCTGGAGACGCTGCGCGCAGTGGCGCCGGCGGCGGTCAGCGAACCGGCCGTGGTGCTGCTGACCCCCGGCATGTACAACAGCGCCTACTTCGAGCACGCCTTTCTCGCGCAGCAGATGGGCATCGAGCTGGTCGAGGGGCAAGACCTCTTCGTGCGCGACAACTTCGTCTACATGCGCACCACGCAGGGGCCCAAGCGTGTGGACGTGATCTACCGCCGGCTCGACGACGACTTCCTCGATCCGCTCGCCTTCCGCCCCGATTCGACGCTCGGGTGCGCGGGCCTGCTGAGCGCGTACCGCGCCGGCAACGTGACGCTCGCCAACGCGATCGGCGCCGGCATCGCCGACGACAAGTCGATCTACCCCTATGTGCCGAAGATGATCGAGTTCTACCTGGGCGAGAAACCGATCCTCAACAACGTGCCGACATGGCTGTGCCGCGACGCCGGCGACCTGCGCTACGTGCTCGACCACCTCGGCGAACTCGTGGTCAAGGAGGTGCACGGCGCGGGCGGCTACGGCATGCTGGTCGGGCCCGCCTCGACCAGGGAGGAGATCGCCAACTTCCGCCGCGCGCTCGAAGCGAATCCGGCCGGCTACATCGCGCAGCCCACGCTCGCGTTGTCGACCTGCCCCACCTTCGTCGACAGCGGCATCGCGCCGCGCCACATCGACCTGCGCCCCTTCGTGCTCTCGGGCAAGACGGTGCAGATGGTGCCCGGCGGCCTGACGCGGGTGGCACTGAAGGAAGGTTCGCTGGTGGTCAACTCGTCGCAGGGCGGCGGGACCAAGGACACCTGGGTTTTGGAAGCCTGATCATGCTGTCACGCACCGCAGACCACTTGTTCTGGATGGCCCGTTACATGGAGCGGGCCGAGAACACCGCGCGCATGCTCGACGTCAATTACCAGACGGCGCTGCTGCCGCAGTCGGCCGACGCCGCCGAGCAAGGGTGGAAGGGCCTGCTGTCGATCTCCGAGCTGAGCGGCGACTTCGCCAAGCGCTATGGCGAAGTGACGGCGCGCAACGTCATGGACTACATGGTCTCCGATGCGGGCAACCCGTCGAGCATCCGCAGCTGCCTGATGGCGGCGCGCGAGAACGCACGGGCGGTGCGGGGCACGCTGACCACCGAGGTGTGGGAGACGCAGAACCAGACCTGGCTCGAGTTCCAGCGCATGGTCGCGACCGGCGCTTTCCAGAAGGACCCCGGCGCGGGCTTCGAGTGGGTCAAGTTCCGTTCGCATCTCTCGCGTGGCGTCACGGTGGGCACCATGCTGCAGGACGAGGCCTTCCACTTCCTGCGCATCGGCAGCTTTCTGGAACGGGCCGACAACACCGCGCGGCTGCTGGACGTAAAGTTCCATGCGGTGAACAGCGAGTTCTTCGGCGCCGTGGGCAACGGCAACGGCCCGGCCAAGGACGTCGAGTACGACTTCTATCACTGGTCGGCGATTCTGCGCTCGGTGTCCGGCTTCGAGGTCTACCGCAAGGCCTATCGCAACGTGATCCAGCCCGAACGGGTCGCTGAGCTGCTGATCCTGCGGCCAGACATGCCGCGTTCGCTCGCCGCCTGCATGAACGAGGTGGTGGCCAACCTGAAGATGATCGCCAACGAGCACTCCGGCGAGACGTTGCGCCGCGCGGGCCGGCTGCAGTCGGACCTGCAGTACGGCCGCATCGACGAAATCCTCGCAACCGGGCTGCACGCCTACCTCACGCAGTTCCTGGAACGCGTGGGCACGCTGGGCGTGGGCATCAGCCGCGACTTCCTGGTGCCGGTGGCGCACTGAGGTCCCCGACCGCGCAAGCGGCGCCTGAGCGGCCCGCGCACGGTCTCATCAACCGAAAGCTGCCATGTCCATCCACGTCGCGCTGAACCACGTGACCCACTACCGCTACGACCGGCCGGTGAACCTCGGCCCGCAGGTGGTGCGGCTGCGTCCGGCGCCGCATTCGAGGACGCGCATCCTGAGCTACTCGATGCGGGTCGAGCCGGCGCAGCACTTCGTCAACTGGCAGCAGGACCCGCAGTCGAACTACCTCGCGCGGCTCGTGTT
>CAJPFZ010000038.1 GCA_905339355.1 Burkholderiaceae bacterium | reverse complement strand
CGATGGCGACAGCCAGGTGCTCAACACGGCGGTGATGGCGATGTCCGTCATTCATCTCGCGCTCGGAGAATTTGAGGACGCACAGCGGCTGCTCGATGAATCACTGTCACTCGCGCGCAAGCGCGGGGCGCCAATCAACGTGGGCGTGAGCCTCGTCAACATCGCCTGGGCAGCCATCGGCCAAAGACGTGCACCCCCTGTACGCGAGGCCCTCGCCGAGGCCATCGAAATCGTCCTCGAGATCGGGCACGAATCGATCGCGCAGATGGTCATCGACGCCTTCGTGGGTTTGTCGGCGATCACCGACGAATGGGAGGACGCGGCGCGCTTCTACGGCGCAGCGCAGGCCAGCATCGACTACACCCGGCTGCCGCGGCAACCCGCGATCGTCAACCGGATGGCGCCGCTCGTCGAGGCAACGCGCGCTGCGATTGGCACCCAGCGCTTCGAGGAACTCCAGGCCGAAGGGCGACGCATGAGCCATGCCGATGCGCTGCGCATCGTGCAGCAGAAGCTGCATGCCGCGGAAAGAGACTCGCCACCCTCGCCGATCGCTGAATCGTCGAGCGCCAAGCGGCAGATCGGGGTTGCCGATGCCTGGGCGCTCACGCCAGGGCCCTTCTCGCCCAACTCGCTGCCGTGGCCGGTGGCACTGGAGCGGCGCGATGAAGCGCGTGCGCGGCGCAGCGTGGCCTCCAATCCCAGAACAAGCGCAGACCGCCAGTCCATTCGTTAAACTCGCGCCCTCATGCGCCGCACCGCCGTCCTCCTTGCCATGCTGATTGCCATCCTCTGGCAGTCGTTGGCGCTCGCCCGCGTCGGCTCGACGGTGAACGCCCTCGCCGACCCGGAGCATGCCGCGCTGCACTGGCAGGACGAGGGCCACCATCACCATGATGACGGCTCATACCAGCTGGACGACTCGAATGCATCTGTGCAGCACGTGCTCAGCGACCACGCGGGCACAACGCCTGCGCTGATGGTCGCGGCCGCATACCACTTCCCGTCGCTGGAGTCCGCAACCCCACGAGGCGTGCACGAGACCCCCGTGCCCGACCCGACACTCGACCGCCTGCTCAGGCCACCTCGACCCCGCTCCTGACCCGCCTTCGTGGCGGGCGTCCACCCATGGACGCTCAGCCTTTCGCCGGCACAGCGCGCAGCGCAGCTTCTCGTCCGCACCTGGCGCAACTTGAACACGCGCCCGGCCGCTGCGGCAGTTGAATCGTCAGGATCATCGTGAGATTCCTCCCTTGGCTCGCCACCTGCATGGTCGCGGGCAGCCTGTCCGGCGCGCCCGTCAGGGCCCAGCCTGCTGCATCCCCGCCGGGCCCCCAGGCCGCCCGCCCTTCCGCGCCTGACGGCCAATCCGTCACGCTTCGCTCGGCCCTGGACGCCGCTTGGCAGCGTGCCGTCGCGGCCCGCGAGAGCGATGGCCAGCGCCGCCGCGCCGAAGCAGACCGCGCCGTCGCGGCCAGCCTCTGGGCGGCGCCGCCGTCGCTCGAGCTGAGCCACCGCAACGACCGCTTGCATGGCAGTGCAGGCCGACGCGAGACCGAAGTCGCAGTAGCCGTTCCCTTGTGGCTGCCCGGCCAGCGAACGGCCCGCGCCGGCGCCGCTGAAGCCGCCGCAGCGCAGGCTCAAGCGGCCGAACAGGTGGCTCGCCTGCGCCTGGCCGGCGAACTGCGCGAATCAGCCTGGCAAGTGGCCGCGTTGCTTGCAGAGGCCACCGAGGTCGACACTCAGGCCCATGCATTGAAGCAGCTGGCCGAAGATGTCGAGCGTCGCGTGCGCGCCGGCGATCTGGCCCGTGCCGACGCCCTGGCTGCGCAAGCCGAGCATCTGGCTGCATCGGCGCTGCAGGCCGACGTGCACCAGCGCCTGCAGGCGGCACGTGCGCGCTGGAGTCTGCTGACGGGGTTGACGGCTGCGCCCGATCTGACGGCCACCGCCGCCGTCGATTCGACACCGCATGCTGCAACAGCGCATCCCGAGATGCAATTCGCCATCCAGTCCACCGACCTCGCGCAAAAGCGTGTCGAGCTGATGCACCGCTCGCGCCGCGATGCCCCCGAATTGGCCGTGGGCCTGCGCCAGGATGTCCCTGGGCGGTCCGAGGCTTCGCAAGGCAGCCTCGTCGTGGGCCTGCGGCTGCCCTTCGGCACCGACGACCGCAACCGGCCACTGGAGGCCGCCGCACTCGCCGAGCTGGACGTGGCCCGCACGCACGAGCAACGTCTGCGCGAGCGCCTGGACAGCGACATCGCGGCCGCCCGCGAGGCGCAGCGATCGGCCGAAGCCCAGCTCGAAGCCGAGACCACCCGCGCGCGCCTGCTGCGCGAACGCGCCACATTGATCGACAAATCCTTCCGCGCCGGTGACACACCGCTGCCCGACCTGCTGCGTGCGATGGCTGCTGCCGCGCAGGCGGACAGCGCCGCCGCCCGCCAGACCGCCGCGCTGGGCCTCGCCCGCGCCCGCCTCCAACAAGCTCTCGGACGCCTGCCATGAATCTTCTTCTCATCCGCTCTGGCGCGCAGCGCCTGTGCGCCGCAGCCATGGGTGCGCTGCTGCTCTCGAATGCGCCCGCGCTCGCCGCTCCCGGTGCACACGGCCCCAACGGCGAGCATCTGGACGGTCCAAGCACCGTGCGGACCGCATCGGCCTTGCCGCGCGTCGAAGCCCAGTCGGAAACCTTCGAACTGGTCGCCGAAATGCGCCCCGGCGAGCTGGCGATCGTGGTCGACCGCTACGAGACCAACGAGCCCGTGCTCGGCGCGAGGCTCGAGGTCGAGAGCGGTGTGCTCAAGGCCGTGGCTGCCTTCCGCGCCGAGCAAGGCGACTACGTGGTCTCCGAAGCCGCCATGCTGAAGGCCTTGGCCCAGCCGGGCGAACACGGTCTCGTCTTCACGCTGGTGGCGGGCAAGGACAGCGACTTGCTCGACGGCACGATGATTTCAACTCGTGACGGCGGCGCGGCGGCTGCAAACGACCATGGGCACGATACCGACCACGAACTGGAGCGCGCCGCCTGGGTCGGTGCGGGCATCACAGCCCTTGCTCTGATCGGCGGCGTCGCCTGGTGGCGCCAGCGACGCCGCGACAGCGCAACGCCGCGAGGAGCCCTGTGATGACACAGCACCTGTTCCCACGAAGGGCCTGGCCGCTGGTCGTCGCGATGACGCTGGCCGCCAGCGTGCTGTGCTTGCCGTCGGCGATGGCCGCTCCCGGGGCGCACGGCCCCAACGGCGAGCACCTCGACTCTCCCGGCGCTGCAGTCAATGCCTCCGGTCTGGCGCGCCTGCCCGACGGCAGCGTGAACGTGCCCAAGACCGCGCAGCGGCGCATGGCCATCCGCACCGTGCTGGCGCCGCAGTCCGACGCAGCCGCCACGGTGGAAATGCCCGGCCGAGTCATCATGGACCCGAACGCCAGCGGGCGTGTGCAGGCAGTGCACGGCGGGCGCGTCGAACCCGGGCCCAAGGGACTGCCGGTTGCGGGCCAGTCCGTCAAGCGTGGAGATGTGCTGGCCTACGTGCGTCACCACGCCGAGCCCTATGCCCTGGGTGCGCAGCAGGCTCAACTGGCCGACTTGCGTGCACAGCGGCAACTCGCCGAACAGCGCGTGCGGCGCCTCGAAGGCCTGGAAGGCACAGTGCCCCGAAAGGAAATCGAAGCGGCCCGCAGCGAGGCGAAGAGCCTGGGCGAGCGCGAGCGCAGCATCGGAGGCAGCCTGGTTGCCCGCGAAACCTTGACAGCTCCCGTCAGCGGCGTGATTGCCCGCGCGGATCTCGTCGTGGGCCAGGTCGTCGAGTCGCGCGACGTGCTGTTCGAGGTGGTGGACCCGTCGCGCATGATGGTGGAGGCCACCACCGCCGACCCCACCGTGGCCGCCCGCGTCGCCGGTGCGTCGCTGCAGGGCGCGCCCGACGTGACACTGCGGCTGCTGGGCGCATCGCGCTCGCTGCGCGACGGCGTGCTGCCGCTGATCTTTGCCGTGAACCCGTCGAAGCCGGGCACGGCTCTGCCCATCGCGATCGGCCAGCCCGTCACCGTGGTGGCGCAATCGAAGGAGCGTATCAAGGGCGTGGTGCTGCCCGCGCAGGCGTTGGTTCGCAACCCGTCCAACGAGCCCATCGTCTGGATCAAGTCGGGCGCCGAGCGCTTCATCCCGCAGCCGGTGCAATACCGTTCGCTGGATGCCAGCACGGTGGTGGTGACACAAGGACTCAGCGCGGACAACCGCGTCGTCGTCCAGGGTGCTGCGCTCATCGCGCAGATCCGCTGAACGGGAGCGAAGCTCATGTTCAACTGGATCGTTCGCTACAGCCTGCACAACCGCCTGTTCGTGCTCGCGGTCGCGGCGCTGCTGATGGTCTACGGTGCGATGACGGCCTGGCGGACGCCGGTCGATGTGTTCCCGGACCTCAACAAGCCGCTGATCACCGTGCTCACCGAGGCCGGCGGCATGGCGCCGGAAGAGGTTGAGCAGCTCGTCACCTTCCCGATCGAGACTGCGCTCAACGGCATGCCGGGTGTGAGCCGCGTGCGCAGCACCTCGGGCGTCGGCTTGTCGCTGGTCTATGCCGAGTTCGACTGGGGCACCGACATCTACCGCAACCGCCAGCTGGTGGCCGAGCGGCTGGCACTGGTACGCGAGCAGCTGCCAGGCGACATCACGCCGGTGATGGGCCCCGTCTCGTCCATCATGGGCGAGGTCATGCTGGTGGCCCTGCCGCTGGTGCCGGGTGACGGCAAGACGCCGGTCGCCACGCCGATGCAGGCGCGCGAGTACGCCGACTTCGTGCTGCGGCCAAGGCTCCTGTCGATTCCCGGCGTATCGCAGGTCATCCCCATCGGCGGCGAAGTGCGAACGCTGCGCGTGGCGCCCGACACCGCGCGCATGGCGCAGTTCGGCGTCTCGCTGACACAGGTCGAGCAAGCGCTCAAGGGCTATGCCAGCAATGCCGGCGGCGGCTTCATCGACCTGAACAGCCGCGAGGTGCTGATACGGCATCTGGGCCGCAGCCACCGCGCCGAGGACCTGGGCGGCATTGCCGTGGCCTGGAAGGACGGCCGCGCCATCCTGCTGGAGCAGGTGGCCACCGTCTCGTTCGCGGCCGGGCTCAAGCGCGGTGACGCCGGCTACAACGGCTTGCCGGCGGTGGTGATCAGCATCCAGAAGCAGCCCGATGCCGACACGGTGAAGCTCACCGGGCAGATCGAGACTGCGCTTGCCGAATTGAAGCGGGGACTGCCTCCGGGACTGGCCCAGCCGCGCGTGCTGTTCCGCCAGGCGGATTTCATCAAGGCCTCCATCGGCAACGTGGCGGAAGCGCTGCGCGATGGCGCCATCATGGTTGCCATCGTGCTGTTCGCATTCATGCTGTCTGCACGCACGACGGTGATCTCGCTGGTGGCGATCCCGCTGTCGCTGGCGGTCACGGCGGTGGTGTTCCAGTGGCTCGGCCAGTCGATCAACGTGATGACGCTCGGTGGCCTCGCGATCGCCATCGGCGAGCTGGTCGACGACGCGGTGGTGGGCGTCGAGAACATCGTGCGGCGGCTGCGGCAGAACCGGGGTTCGGCGCAACCGTTGCCGGTCTTCGACGTCGTGGAGCGCGCCAGCGTCGAGGTGCGTTCAGGCATCCTCTACGCGACCATCATCGTCGTGCTGGTGTTCGTGCCGCTGTTCGCGCTACCGGGCATCGAGGGGCGATTGTTCTCGCCCCTGGGCATCGCCTACATCGTGTCGATCCTGGCCTCGATGCTCGTGTCGATGACCGTCACGCCGGCGCTGTGCTACTACCTGCTGCCGAAGATGAAGCGCCTGGACCATGGCGACAGTCCCCTGGTGGCCTGGCTCAAGCGCCAGGACGGCAGGCTGCTCGAATGGTCGTTCCCGCGCGCCAAGGCGCTGATCGTGATCGCCGTGCTCGCCGTCGCCGCCGTCGCGGCGACAGTGCCCTTCTTCCCGCGTGCCTTCCTGCCCGCCTTCAACGAAGGCTCGCTGGTGCTGGGCCTGGTGATGCAGCCGGGCACCTCGCTGGCCGAGTCCAACCGCATCGGCGCGGTCGCCGAAACGCTGATCGGCCAGGTGCCCGAAGTGACGCAGGTGGGCCGCCGCACCGGCCGTGCCGAACTCGACGAACATGCCGAAGGCGTGCATTCGGCCGAGATCGACGTCGACCTGAAGCGCAGCGAGCGCGACCGCGAGACCATCATGGCCGACATCCGCGAGCGGCTCTCGACACTGCCGGCACAGACGACCATCGGGCAGCCGATCAGCCACCGGCTGGACCACCTGCTGTCGGGCGTGCGTGCGCAGATCGCCGTCAAGATCTTCGGCGACGACACCGACACGCTGCGCGGCTTGGCCGAGCAGATGCGCGCTCAGCTTGCGGCCGTGCCGGGCCTGGTGGACCTGACGGTGGAAAAGCAGGTGCTGATCCCGCAGATCACCGTGCGCCTGGACCAGCGCAAGGCCGCGCAGGCGGGTCTGGCACCGGGCGAAGCGGTCCGTGTGCTGCAGGCGCTGACCGACGGTGCGCACGGCGCCGACATCGTCGACGGGCCGCGCCGCTACGAGCTGGTGCTGCGCCTGCCCGACGACCAGCGCAGCCCTCAGGACCTGGCGCGCACGCTGATCGACACGCCGGCCGGGCGCGTGCCGGTGTCGAGCATCGCCACGGTGGAAGACACCGACGGCCCGAATCAGATCGGCCGCGAGAACGGCCGCCGCCGCATCATCGTCTACGCCAACACCGACGGCGGCGACATGGGGCGTGTCATCGGAGACATCCGCCGCATCATCGCCAACACGCCCTTGCCGAGCGGCAACTTCGTCAGCCTGGAGGGGCAGTTCCAAGCGCAAGAGCAGGCCACGCGCCTGATCGGCGGCCTGTCGGTGGTATCGCTGGCGATGATGTTCCTGGTGCTGTACTCGCGATACCAGTCGGTCGTGCTGGCCGCCATCATCATGGCCAACATCCCGTTGGCGCTGATCGGTTCGGTGGTCGCGATGTGGATCGCGGGCGTGAGCCTGTCGGTCGCGTCGATGGTGGGCTTCATCACGCTCGCGGGCATCGCTACGCGCAACGGTATCCTGAAGATCAGCCACTACATCAACCTGTGCAAGTTGGAGGGCGAGACCTTCTCGCAGTCGATGATCGTGCGCGGCTCGCTGGAACGGCTGACGCCCGTGCTGATGACCGCGCTGGTGGCGGCCTTCGCGCTGACGCCGCTGCTGCTGGCGGCCGACGCTCCGGGCAAGGAGATCCTGCACCCGGTCGCGGTGGTGATCTTCGGCGGCCTGGTCAGTTCGACGCTGCTGGACACCCTGCTCACGCCGGTGCTGTTCTGGCTGTTCGGCGAGAAGGCCACGAGCCGCCTGACCCAGCCCGAGCTCGGCACGCCTGAGGGAGCGGCCGGCACCCAGGAAGCCTATTGAGTTGAAATCAGGCCCGACGGCGCCGCCTGTTCCAGTGCGCCGTACCTCGCAGGAGAAATGAAGAGATGATGAAGAAACTGTTGACCGTCGCGGTGCTGGGCCTGTCGGCGCTCTCGTTCAATGCGGCACTTGCCCACGGCGGCGGCCCGGCCAAGCACGGCGGCGTGGTGGCGACCGCCAGCGACCTGTCGTTCGAGCTGGTGGGGTCGGCCGATGGCGCCGTGATCTATGTCGAGGACCATGGCAAGCCGATGGCCCCCACTGGGCTGAAGGGCAAGCTGACCGTGCTCAAGGGCGCCGAGAAGTCGGAGGCCGAACTGGTGGAGGCAGGCGACAAGCTCGAGGCCAAGGGCATCAAGCTCGCCCCCGGCGCGAAGGTCGTTGCGGCACTGATCACACCCGCCGCGAAGGCGATCACCGTCCGCTTCACCGTGAAGTAGCCGGCCTTGTCCGCGTACGCGCTGCCCGCCCTGCGGGGCGGACTGCTCGCCCTGCTGGCCGCTGCCCTGTTCGGTGTCAGCACGCCGCTGGTGCAGCGCTTCGGTGTCGGTCTCGGGGCCTTCAGCACGGCGGCGCTGCTCTACGCCGGGGCAGCCGCCGTCGGCTTGATATCACGCCGGCGCATCGACCGCGAGGCCCGATTGCAGCGCGTCGATCTGCCGCGGCTGCTGGCCATGGCGGGTTTCGGCGCGGTGGTCGGTCCCGTGGCACTGGCCTGGGGACTGCAGCACACGAGCGGCACCAGCGCCTCTCTGATGTTGACGCTGGAAGCCTTGTTCACTGCCATCCTGGCATGGCGCCTGTACGGCGAGACCATGGACGGCCGGGTCTGGACGGCGATGGCCTTGCTGCTGGCCGGTGGCATGGTGCTGGTCGTTGACCAGGGACGCTCGGGTGGCGCGCAACTGTGGGGCCTGTTGGCCGTGCTGCTCGCCACCGCCGCCTGGGGTGTCGACAACACCTTGTCCCGCGCGTTGGCCGAGCGCGACCCCGGACAGGTGGTCATGGCCAAGGCGCTGCTCGGAGCCTCGGCGACCGCGGCTCTGGCGGTCGTGTTCGGCGAACCCTTGCCGTCGACCGTCGCCGCGCTGGCTCTGTTCGCCATCGGGGCCACGGGCTATGGCTTGAGCCTGCGTTTCTACCTGCTGGCGCAGCGAGCCTTCGGCGCGGCCCGCACGGGATCGGTGTTTGCGTTTGCGCCCTTCATCGGCGCCGCGTTCGCGGTAGCCCTCGGGGAGCGATCGGCGAGCGGCCTGATGGCCCTGGGCAGTGTCCTGATGCTCGCCGGCGTGGTGCTGCACTTGTCGGAGTCGCATGGCCACGAACATGAACACGAAGCGCTGGAGCACGAGCACGCCCATCGCCACGACGATGGGCATCACGACCACCACCATGACCCGATGCCTGCCGGCGAACACAGCCATCCCCACCAGCACGAGCCGTTGCGGCATCAGCACCACCATGTGCCGGACGCCCATCACGGGCACCGACACTGACCCCGCGTTGCACGCCCCTGATCGGGGTGGTCGCCGCGAATCTCGGTGCCGATGGCAGGAGTTCTAGCCCTGCGCTGCCCCACGACGCTGCAGCCAGCGGACCAGGCCCACACTACTCAGCCCCATCACCAACAGCAGGGCGGTCGCCGGCTCGGGCACCGGCACATTGCTGCTGTATTCCAGGCGCGCGTAGTCGGCCAGCTGGAATGCCTCGGGGCCGTAGATGCTATCGAATGCCGACTGGTCGAGGGA
This sequence comes from Burkholderiaceae bacterium, assembly GCA_905339355.1. GTDB lineage: Bacteria > Pseudomonadota > Gammaproteobacteria > Burkholderiales > Burkholderiaceae_C > Albitalea. The sequence continues at coordinate 6,832 of CAJPFZ010000038.1, read as the reverse complement.
CAACATCGGATCGGCGCTCACCGTGCACGTGGCCTCGCTGGTCAGCGGCTGCGGCGTCTGGCCGTCGATCGCGAAACCGACTGCACTCACGCGACAGCTGGCCTGCACCCAGCCTGCGATGGCGTAGCCCGGCGCGATGGCCAGTACCGTGGACCCGCTGAACTGGCGGTCGATGCTGCCGAAGTTGTAGCGCTCGCCACTGTCGAAGCTGAACTGAGTCTGCGGAAAGCCCGGCCACTGAAGCCCGGTCTCGGCTTTCACTTGACCGCCATATTCGTAGCCGCTGCCGCTGATGTTTCCTTCGCCGAAGGCCGAGAAGCGCACTGGAATGGTCGAGGGCATGAACGGCGCGCCAGGGTCCAGCGTCAGCCGCCAGTAAAACGTCGTCAGCGCCGAGCCAAGAACACTGGCGCGGCCGTTGATGTTGGTGGCTGACACATGACTGTCCGCATTGGCCAGGCCGACCGTGCCGGTCTGGCTGCCCAGGCCGGTGTTGGCACTGCCCGTTGCGAGCCAGCTCGCCTCGCCAAAGCGGCCTTGTTGCGAGCTTCCGCTTTCGTCGCACTCGGCCGACAGGCCAACCGGCAAGGGGCCGATCGCGTGGGCGTCGGTGCGCAACGCGCTGGAGCACGTCGCATTGACCGTCGTCACTGCCTCGGGCAGGGCCGGTCCCGCGGCGTGGACCGTGCATGGCAGCCACGCGGTCATTGCCAGTCCGGCCAGCAGGGCTGCGGGGGTGAAGGTGCGCGGATCGAGCGCGCGTGTGTGGGCAGCTCCCATGACAACCTCCGGCGCCGCTACGGCCCGGCGGGCCGCTGATGCAGCCAACCCATACTAGGCGGCAGGTCTGGGTGCCGTTTGCGGTCGATCAATCTGCGATCGTGGCGGACAAGCGGTGGAGCGGCAAACGCGGCACGGTGAGGCTACCTGTCGATGTGACCGGCGTTGGATGTCTTGAAATCGCTTGGGTGGCGCCCGGAGGAGCTTGAACAGTGGGCGCTAAGCCGCGCCAATGCTCGCTCCGGCGTGTACGGACCAGATTTGTTCCCCTGGCCTGTTCCCCTGTATGGAAAGCTTGCGGCGTTCCAGCCGACAGGAGCCGGTTCACTCCAGGTCGTCGCTCAACCGCCAGTCTACCCTGTGCCTCGCAGTCGGCTCGTTTTGCGCATGCTGGCGGCTTCCATGCCGTGCACGAACGGCAGCGTTCGCCGCGGTTTCCTCCCTCGAGGGTTGTCCAACACCTGCCCTCCCGTCGGTGTCATGCGCGTCGTGCTTGCCCATCCGGGCAGGTGTCGAACAACCCTTAACGCGCGCCGTCCTTTGCTTGCGTCCCGTCTCTGACCGCTTATGACCGACTAGCCGACTTGGTGCGGCTGGCGTCGGTGCTGGGCGTGGACCTCAACGAGGCGGTGACCGCCAAGCTGGCGTCGAACGCGGCGAAGTACCGGCCTGGGACTATTCGCCGAAGCGGTCGTAGCGCGCGCTCGTTACCGCCTCCTGGCCATCATCTCGTTCAGCTCCTCGACGTAGACTTGGTCAGGAACTTCCGTGAAGTCAAAACGCGCGTACAGCGGCGCGGTCAAAGTCTTCACGGCTTCAGGCAGGACATCGCGGACTGTGCTCGGGAACCGTCCTTCGGTTCTGACAGCGTCCTGAGTCGCTTTCCCGTCGCCGAGGTAGCGGCGTGCGTTGTGCACGTGAAGCTGCCGTCCTGCGAGCCCGGTCCACTCGCACTGCACCAGGATTTCGAAGCCGTCTTCGAACATTTCAGTGGCCATCTCCAAGACCCGCAACAGGCACTCGCCAACGCGCCAAATGGGCAGCGTTGCGTCGAACAGGGCGCCAGGCTGAGCGCCGTAGTCCGCGGAGTCTTCTTGGTAGCCTCGAAGCAAGAAGAATCGTCCTTCGGGGCTGATGCGCCAGAAGTCCGTGTGACCGGGGTCCTGCAAGTTCACCTGCGACAGCCACGCCTCGATGCAGTCATCAACGACCTTGGGCTGGCTTGGTTCCCTGTGAATAGTGATGAAGACTGGCCACCCGGTGTACTTCCTCGCGTTCTGGTTCAGCTCGTTCACTTGCGAAATAGACAGGCCTTTGGGCAGACCGAGTACGCGCGCTGCGAAAAAGTAGTGCCCGTGCACAAACGTCGCGGGATGCCCTTTAGGCAACTCCGAGACAAGCTCCTTCCATCGACCCAACCCGGTCTCCACGAACTGCTTGAGTTCCTGGTCCGGGCCCACCGCCGCCGCTGTTGCAGACGGGCCGGTCGGGAGGTAGGCGCGCAGGACGCTGATGATGTCGTCTCGCTGGTTCTGAACTATCCGTCGCAGAAGGGCGTCCCATTCGGCCCCGCTTAGCGGGCCCCGGCTTTCCGGGCCCGGCGCACGAATGTAGTAGACGTGCTGCTTAAGGCTGCCACCGGCCGTCGCACTGTCGGAGCGAACGGGCATCTTCGTACCGCCGGCGACCCGCGCTAACGGGTACTCCTCGCCGGTCGTCGGGTGTTTTTGGATAGTCACCTCTACGTGAAACGGCGGCTCTGCGCGCTTCTTGACGATGGCGTTCAACGCGTCGGCCAGGTAGGGCTCCAACGACGGCGGCCGCTTTGGATCTGGCACCAGACGCTTCTCATCATCTTCCTTGAACCCAAACAGCAGGAAGCCACCACCGTGGTTCTCCAGCGCGATTAGTGCCTTCGCAACCACGCCCTGGCACTCGGCGTCGCTCATGTCGAGCCACTCCTTGACCTCAAAGTCAAGTGACTCCGTGGGGCTCAAGAGCCAGTCCTCGAATCGTGCGTTGATGTCCTTGTTCAACATGTCCTGCGTCGATTGCATGCCATGTCGCATTGTGTCGTACGTAGGCTACGGCGGCGCGGGTGGCAGTCCAAGGGGACTGAAACCAGCAAGCTGAGTTGTTGACTCGACCGTGACGCTCAGGTCTTCGACCCCGAAGTCTTGTTGTCCCGCCCTGCGTTCCGCGTCATCTGACCGTAGACAGGTAGAGAAGGCTTGTGAGAGCGACGCCCATCACTTCCTCAGCTGCCTTCTGGCTATCGCGCAACCGTCACGGGTGCGTTCCAGACCGATGGGCCAATGCTCGAAGCGCTCAAGCGTCTTCACCTGACGACTCTTCACATGCCAGCTCGTGAGTGCGATCAGCCTGACCGTGATCGACTGGCTCAGCGTTTCGACATGTTCACTGCGGCTAGGTAGCGTCGACCCTGCGGCCGATCGCCGGCTCCCCGGCAAGTCCAATCCAAGCCACCCATGTCAGCCGCGGATCAGACCGGCCCCTGTTGGTTGTCAAGGTTGTCATGAGAAGACGGCGGCCGGAACGGAGTGTCCTGTGAACTATTGGGGGAAATCTCACAGCGCACGGCTCTGAGCCGCGCCCCTCGTTGCGCAACACTGTTGGTGGCTCCCGGGAGGAAGAACAAATGTCGCGCAACAAGAAGAGAAGTCCCATCGATGACTTCGTGCAGCTCGTCGCCATGCTCCCGGGGTGGGCTGGCGTCGCGCTCGCCATCGTCGCCTACGTCGCTCTTCACTACGTCGCCGCTCGGCCTGTGGCCGCTTCGATTCAGCCGGGACAAGTGGGCGCGGTGTTGATGCAGACAGTGTGGAAATCCTCTGCCGGCATCGGCCAGTACCTGCTACCTCTGCTCTGCCTTATCGCCGCGGCTGTCTCGGCAGTTGGCCGCGGAAAGCGGAAGGGCCTAGTAGCCAACGTCGTCCGCAGTAGTGCGGCTGACGCGCTCGACGGCATAACTTGGCGCGAGTTCGAGATGTTGGTGGGCGAGGCGTTTCGGCTCCAAGGCTATCGTGTACTTGAAACCGGTGGCGGTGGTTCCGATCAGGGTGTCGATCTGGTGCTCGCGAGAGGGAACGAGAAGTTCCTCGTTCAATGCAAGCAGTGGAAGGCGTTCAAGGTTGGAGTCGACGTCGTTCGTGAGCTCTATGGCGTTATGGCTGCGAAGGGCGCCGCGGGCGGCTTTGTGGTGACCTCAGGCCGCTTCACCGATGACGCGACCGCCTTCGCGAGCGGTCGAAACTTGAAGCTTGTCGACGGTCCAGTGCTGCTTGGCTTGCTTCGCCAGGCGAAGGAATCGCAAGCGATGACCACAAGCGTCCCGGCATCGTCCGCGGGCAGACAAGCAGCGGCGGCATCGAAGACGTCCGGTGCGGGGTCCGCGCCCGCCTGTCCAGTTTGCGCCTCCAAAATGGTCAAGCGCACGGCAAAGAGGAGGGCCAATGCCGGCAACAATTTCTGGGGTTGCTCGAGCTATCCGGCATGTCGTGGTACGTTGCCGTCCCCCTGAGTTGAATCCCGGTTGAGCGTTGGTAGGCAATCCAGGAACCCCGCGTACAGGTGCGTCACCCGGTTCATCCGCCGCTGCGACCCACTGAGGCTCGCGAGCATTCGGTAACCCAAGTGCATCAGCCCATTCGAAAAGCGGACCAGGGTCGCGGCCATCTCCAACGGGTAGCCATCCCGTGCCCTGCTCAGAGGATGGATGCCGCTGTGCACGAACGAGTTGAGCGCATGCCGTGAATACCGATTGAACTCGGCGATCGGCGCTGACAAACCTTGTGGCGCCTTCTTCATTACAGCGTCGAGCATCTCCATGTAGCCAGGCAGCTTCCTGGCAGCCTGCTCCGCTTCCAAATCTAGCGTCCGCGCGAGCGTGTCGATCTGCGTGGACGTCGCGGCATGTAGCAGCCAGGACGCTCGCAACAACGCTTCGTACTGCAGCCGCAGAATGGCGGAGCCGGAGCTTGGCGCTGCAACTGCAAATGCAGCTCTGAGCGCGCTTGCATGCTCGATGCACAACGCACAGGCCGCCGCCACAAGTTCGTGCTGGGGGTTGGCGACCGCGAGGACAAACCCACCCGCTGGAAAGCAGGCAGTCAATGCCTCCTCGAAGTCTTCAGAGAGCTCGAGCAAAGTATCTAATCGTGCCGGCTCGACGGTTTCGTTCATTCTCAAGGGCCAAGGCGATACTGGATCATGAATGATTGCATCCTACGGGGAGGCCATCGGAGCGCAAGTCTTCTGCCTCGTGCGCGTAGAAATCACGCGACAGAAGTGTTAGTCCCACTGCACGACTACCGGAGTCGCACAAGCCACTCCTGAACCATCCCTCCCACTTCGCCATCTCCAAGCGAAACGCCTTCGATGCCGCGGAATTTCAGGTATGGGTGCTTCACATCGACGAGCGTCGGCTGGAACAACTCGAACAGCAACCCCTTGTCCGGATTCGAACGCGCATCTCGCAGCACCAGGCGGCGCGGCATGCGCGGCCCGCCGAAGCCATGGCCACTCATCTCGAAGATCCCGCTTGCCCATTGTTCCTCTGGCGGCAAGTCGCCCTTGATCAGCACGCCCATCTGGCGCAGTCGGAGCACGCTCGCAAACATGCTGCACTCAGGCCCATGCAATCGGAATCTCGTCGAGCCGAGTCGTGTAGCGCGGCGACCGCCGCTCCTGCTTCGCCGTGTAGCCGCTCGAGGATCCCTCGTGCGCCGCGCTTGCGACCGTGACGGCTCCGCGCCCGAAACGACGATTGAGCGCATCCAGGGCACCCATCAGACGCGGGCGATCCGGCCGCACCGCGGACTGATCGGTCCTCAGGGTGCCGGCAAAGAGATCGAGCTCGCCCTGCTCGTGCCCTTCGGGCTGCAAATCCACCAGCATCACGCCAGCCTTCACGTAGTTGAAACCCGGGCGGTACAGATGCTCCATCGCACGCGACGCGGCGCTGATGAGCAGGCGCGTATCAGCCGTCGGGCGGCCGAGCGGCATCGTCAGGCTGGGACTGTGCTGCCTGTCGTTCTTGCGGAATGGGCTCGTCCTGATGAACACGTGCACGGCAGCGGCGACGCTTTGCTGCTGGCGCAGCTTCTCGGCCACGCGTGACGCGAACCGACTCGCCACCTCGACGAGGCTGCGCAGGTCAGTCACGGGCTCGCCAAATGAACGCGAGCACATGATCTGCTGGTTGGCCGCCGGTGCGTCGTCGACGTCGAGGCACGAGGTGCCGCGCAGCTCGAGCACGGTCTTCTCGAGCACGACACTGAACTGCTTGCGCAGCGTCGCCACGTCTGCGTTGACGAGGTCGAGCACCGTGTGGATGCCGCCTTCGTTCAGGCGCGCACTGATCTTCTTGCCGACACCCCAGATGTCGCCGACCTCTGTCGCCTGCATCACCCGCTCGAGGTCCAGGCGCGACAGCTCGCCGAAGTTGCAGACCTGGGCCAGTTGGCGCGGGTAGGTCCCGGGCTTTCGGTCGGCGGTCTTAGCGACGTGGTTGGCCAACTTCGCCAGCGTCTTGGTGGGCGCGAAGCCCACACTGGTCGGAAGCCCCGTCCACTGCAGCACGGTGGCTCGTATGTCGCGACCGATGGCGACGAGGTCGCCTTGCACCCCCGTCAGGTCCAGAAAGCACTCGTCGATGCTGTAGATCTCTTGGCGGGGTGCGTACTGCGCGACCAGCGTCATCATCCGGCTCGACATGTCGCCATAGAGTTCGAAGTTGGCCGACAGGGCGATGAGACCGGCCTCGCGCCCGAGGTGGCGCACCTGGAACCAGGGCTGTGCCATCTTGACGCCCAGATCCTTGGCTTCGTTGCTGCGCGCGATGGCGCAGCCGTCGTTGTTGGAGAGCACGACGACGGGCCGGCCAACGAGGGTCGGTCGGAACACACGTTCGCAACTGACGTACATGTTGTTCACGTCGACCAGCGCGAACACGGCGTCGCCTCAGGTGGGCATCGACTTGATCGCGTTGGTCACGACGCCCCAAACCTCCAGGTCGTGGTCGTCGCGAGGA
>CAJPFZ010000037.1 GCA_905339355.1 Burkholderiaceae bacterium | reverse complement strand
TCGCCCCACACCTGCAGCAGCAGTTCGACGTGCGCGAGCGGCAGAGCGCCGAGCGAGGAGCCGCTGTCTTGTGTGAACACCACCACCTCGCAATGCCCGGTGGCCGGCATGGTCGCGACGATCTGAGGGGGCGGCGCGATCGCGGCTCCGCCCAGCGATGGGAAGCGGTTGTCGAACACCGCGATGTCCCAGTCTCCCGCGGGCACCTCGGTCGGGTGGGCCGGATCGCGTGTCACCGCGAGCGGGTTGTACTCGGGCGGTGGGAGGAAGGTGCGGCCCTGTCGATAGGCCGCGTACGTGACCCACTCGCCGCGCAGCGGATGCCAGCGCAGGTGCGGACTCGCGTTCAGCGGCTCGGCAAAGGGGCTCGGCGCGCCGAGCGCCGGGTCCAGCGGCCGCCGAGAGTACAGCGTCAGACGCCGGCCGTCGGGTTTGACCAGATCGAGCGCATGGACCACTACACACCTCCCGGGATGTGGGTGCGGGACGCGCGCGTCACCGCGGCGATGTCCTCGATCGGAATCTTCGGCGTGCGGTCGGCGCCGAGCAGGCCGTTGGCTTCCTGGAAGGTATCGGCGAATTGCGTGTAGCAGAAGCCGCTGAACAAGGCGGTGTGGATCACCGTCGTCACCAGATCGCCGTACATGCGGGCGAACTCTTCGTCGTTGCCGGCGACGGTGTAGCCCCAGATCTGCCGGACGCCCTTCTGCGGGAACTTGGCAAACGCGATGCCGCCGAACTCCGTCAGCATGATCGGCTGCCCGCGGTGCGGGTAGCCGTCGAGCGTGAGGATGCGCCCGCCGGGGCGGCGGCGGTCGAACAGCTGCTCGGGCTTGATCTCGGCACCGTAGCGCTGGCGCATGTGCTCGGTGTTGGCGTCGTAGTCGTGGATGCCGATGATGTCGGTGGCGCTCGACTCCCAGCCGTCGTTGCCGATCACCGGCCGCGTCGCGTCGAGCGTCTTGGTCAGGTGGTACAGCGCCTCCACCGCGTGGCGGTGCTTGCCGACCGCGGTGAGTTCGGGCACGCCCCAGGACTCGTTGAACGGCACCCAGACGATCACGCAGGGGTGGCTGTAATCGCGCTCGATGGCCTCGGTCCATTCGCGCAGCGTGCGCCGGATCGCGGTGCGCGTGAAGCGGTAGGCCGAGGGCATTTCCTCCCACACGACGAGCCCCAGCCGGTCGGCCCAGTACAGGTAGCGCGGGTCTTCGATCTTCTGGTGCTTGCGCACGCCGTTGAAACCCATCGCCTTGGCGAGTTCGACGTCGCGCTTGAGCGCCTCGTCGCCGGGCGCGGTCATCATCGTCTCGGGCCAGTAGCCCTGGTCGAGCACCAGGCGCAGCATGTAAGGGCGGCCGTTGAGCATGAAGCGGTCGCGCAGGATGTTGACCGAGCGCAGCGCGGTGTACGACTCGAATTCGTCCAGCAGCTCGCCGTCGCGGTTCAGCAGCCGGATCGACGCGTCCAGCAGCGTCGGCCGCTCCGGACTCCACAGCAGCTCGTTGCGGTAGTCGTCGATGCCGGGGTCGGAGAGGACGATGTGGCGGTCGACCTCGCGGTCGACCACCTGGTAGCGGTCGCGTGCCAGTACCCGTTGGCCGTGGCGCAGCGTGATGTCGACCCAGGCGTCCTCGGCGGGGTCGCCCGCGATGCGTGCCTCGAACCCGATCGCGAAGCCTTCGACCTGCGGCGTCCAGCGGATCTTGTCGATGTAGGTGCGCGCGACACGTTCGAACCACACCGTCTGCCAGATGCCGGTGGTGCGCGGGTACCAGATCGAATGCGGCTCGCGCTGCCAGTCCTGCTTGCCGCGCGGCTTGGCGAGATCGTGCGGATCGTCTTCGACATGCACGCTCAGCGTCTGGCGCCCCGACTCGTCGAGCAGCTCCGTGATGTCGGCGCAAAACGGCGTGTGTCCGCCTTCGTGCGTGGCCGCGAGCCGGCCGTTGACCCACACGCGCGCCGCGTAGTCGACCGCGCCGAAGCGCAGGATCACCCGGTCTCGCCCCGGCCGGCACTCGAAATCGCGCTGGTACCAGCAGGCGGCATGGAAGCCCCGGTCGCCGACGCCGCTCGCCTGCGACTCGGGGCAGAACGGCACCTCGATCTGCAGCGGCCATTCATCGATCTGGCTCGGCTGCGAGAACGCCCTGTCGTCATCGAAGCGGAATCGCCAGCTGCCGTTGAGGGAAGTCCATTGCGCTCGCTGCAGCTGGGGGCGGGGGTAGGCGAATTCCAAGCGTGTTCTCCTTGTTGCGGGCATCGCGCGGGGAGCGGCGGCCGTGGAGAACGAAACAGCATGCTGCGCCCGGCGGCCGAAAACCCCGTCGGAACAGCGGCAATCGGTGTGCCCGTGAGAGCGCGCTACATGCCTTCGGTGAGCACCGCCTTGACCGTCTCGGACATGCGCCGCGCGAGCAGCGTCGGCGAGTGGTTTCGGCTGAAGAACGCGTTGATCGAGCACTCGACGCTGGGCCGAAGGGGCGTGACGATCACATCCTTGCGCCGCAGCGAGGCAGTGCGGAAGTCCACCACCGTCCAGCCCATGTCGCGCGCGACCAGCTCTTCGGCGAGCTGCGAGGTGTGCACGAGCATGCGCCCGCTCGGGCGAAAGCCCTCGCGCTCGCAATAGCGCAGGAAGGTCGCGTACAGCGGGTCGTCGTCGGTCAGCGCGATGGCAGGCTGTTCGGACAGCAGCTCGAACAGCCGGGCCGGCTCCAGGTCGTCGCGCACCGCGTGGGCGTAGCGCGCCGGCAGCATCGCGTACAGCGGGCCGCTGCCGAGCGGACGCGACTCGATGCCGGGGTGGTCGATGGTGTAGTAGTCGAGCCCGATGTCCACCGCGCGGGTCAGCAGCTCGGCGCCGATCTGGCGCTTGTGCACCGTGTGCACCTCCACCGTCACTTGCGGGTTCATGCGGTGAAAGCGCGCCAGCGCGTCGGGCAGCAGCTTGTGGCATACCGCCGGGATGGCGGCGATGCGCACCACGCCCTGCTCGCCGCTTTTCAGGCTGAGCGCGGTGCGCTTGAGCGATTCGAGGCGCTCGAAGATGGCCGAGCTCTCCTCGAACAGCGTGAGTCCCTCGGTGGTGGGCACCAGGCGGCCGGCCGCGCGGTGGAACAGCGGATAGCCGAGGTGCAGTTCGGCATTCGCGACGGCACGGCTGACCGCCGACTGGGTCAGGTGGATGAGCCGCGCCGCAGCACTCATGCTGCCGGTTTCCATGACGGCCTGAAAAACTTCGATGTGGCGAAGACGCATGGGAAGGTCCAGTCTGGTTGCCGATCGGGGAGCCGCATGAGCGAGGCGCATGGCGCTGGCACGAACAGTCACCGCCGTGCGGCCCTGCACCCGCCTAACATTCATCGATCACGGTCTCCACCACCCGGTGCCATGCCATGCAGCTGCCGTGCCAACAGGGTGCCAGCCGGGAGCGGGCAGGGCCCGGAGCGCGCTTTTGTGCGGCGAGCCACACGATCGGCGCTGCGCGTTGAGAGCCGCGCCACACAAGCCGCGCCTGCCGGCGCGCCGCGACGCCGCCTGCATTGACGCCCCCGGTGCTGATGCGTCAGCATGCCGCCCAGGCAGCGGGCCGCCTCGGTGGCGACCCGGCTTCGCAGGAATTCGTTTGACACCACGGCGCAGGTCTTTCCTTTTCCGCTGGGCGGCACCGACGGCCGTGTGGCTCGCCTTGCTCGCGGCGGCGGCGAGCGCAGCGGTGCTCGCCTACGCCTGGAGCGAGCGCAATGGCTACGCGCGGCTCGACGATGCCGCGGCGCGGCAGCTCGAACTGCACGCCGCCGTGCTCGAGAACGAACTCGGCAAACACGCCTACCTGCCCGGGGTGCTCCGGATCGACGGGGACATTGCCGCCTTGCTGCACGCGCCCAAGGACGCGGCGCTGCGCGACGCGGTGAGTCGCAAGCTCACCCGCTTCAACGTGCAGGCGGGCGCGCTCGCCACCTTCGTCATCGATGCGCAGGGCGTGGTCGCCGCGACGAGCGACTGGTACCGGCCCGACAGCCTGCTCGGCCGCGACCTCTCGTCGCTGCCGTATTTCGCATCGGCCCGACGCGGCGAACAGGGGCGCTTCTTCGTGCCGAGCGCGGCCGGCGGTGCGCCGGAGTACTACTTCGCCCAGCCGCTGGTGCGCGACGAGCAGGTGCTGGGCAGCGTCGTGGTGCGCATCAGCCTGGCGGCGCTGGAGCGCACCTGGGTCGATTCGGCGGTGCGCGCCGACAGCGAAAAGCCGCTGGTGGTCGACGAACGCGGCGTGGTGATCCTGTCGTCGCAGCCGGCCTGGAAGTTCAAGGCGCTCGCGCCGATGTCTGCCGAGGAGCGGGCCCGGCTTGCCGCCCTCGGGGTCTATGCCGGCCACCCGATCGAGCCGCTCGGCATGGTGGTCGAGCAGCCGCTGGAGCACGGCGCGCAGCTGGTGCGCATGCGGGTGCTGCCGAGCACCAAGCCGGTGTTGTATGTGCTGCACGAGCGGCCGGTGCCGCGTTTCGGCTGGCGCCTGATGAGCCTGTCCGACGCGTCCGAGGTGTGGCGCACGGCGCGGCTGGCGGCCTGGGGTGCCGGCGCCATCACCGGCTTCGTCGGGCTGTTCCTGCTCTACCAGGTGCAGCGCCGCCGTGTCGTCGCGCAGAAGCTGGCGGCACGCGCCGCGCTGCAGCGCGCACACGACGAACTCGAGGTCAAGGTGCAGCAGCGCACTGCCGAGCTGCAGGCCTCGAACGCCGAGCTGCAGCACGAGATCGTCGAGCGCCGGCATGCCGAGGCGGTGCTGCGCGAGGCGCAGGAGGAGTTGGTGCAGGCGGGCAAGCTCGCGCTGCTGGGCCAGATGTCGGCGAGCATCTCGCACGAGATCGGCCAGCCGCTGACGGCGATGCGAGCGCTGTCGGAGAACGCGCGGCTGCTGCTCGAACGCGGGGAGTCCGGCGAGGTGGCCGACAACCTCGCCGGCATCACCGACCTGGTGGAGCGCATGGGGCGCATCACCAAGCAGCTGAAGTCGTTCGCACGCAAGACGCCCGCGGCGGCCGGCCCGGTGCAGGTGGCCTCGGCGGTGCGCAACGCGCAGCAGCTGCTGGGCGCGCGCATCGCGCAGGAGGGCGTGGAGCTTCGGCTGCAGGTCGGCGAGGACCTTCACGCGCTGTGCGACGGCTACCGCTTGGAGCAGGTGCTCGTCAACCTGATGTCCAACGCGATCGACGCGATGCACGCCTGCGAGCGCCGCCAGATCACGGTGCGCGCCTGGCGCGCGGAGGGCCGGGTCATGATGCGGCTGAGCGACAGCGGCCCCGGCATCCCGCCGGCGCAGCGCGCGCGGCTGTTCGAGCCCTTCTTCACCACCAAGCCGCCGGACGCGGGCCTGGGCCTGGGTCTCGCGATCTCGGCCAACATCGTGCACGAGTTCGGCGGCGCGCTACGCGCGGTCGAGGGGGACGACGGCGCGGCGTTCGAGTTCGATCTGCCGGCTGCGGAGATGAGCCATGTTTGAAGACTTCAAGGTCGTGTTCGTCGAAGACGACGCGCCGGTGCGCAAGAGCCTCACGCAGACGCTGAAGCTCGCCGGCTTCGAGGTGCTCGCCTGCGAGACGGCCGAAGCGGCGCTGCGCCACATCTCGCCCGACATGAAGGGCATCGTGGTGAGCGACGTGCGGCTCGCGGCGATGGACGGCCTCGCCTTGCTCGACCGCGTGATGAAGATGCATCCCGCGATTCCGGTGATCCTCGTGACGGCGCACGGCGACGTCTCGATGGCGGTCAACGCGATGCGCGCGGGCGCCTACGACTTCATCGAGAAGCCGTTCGCGCCGGAGCGGCTGGTCGAGGTGGTCACGCGCGCGATGGAAAAGCGCGCGCTGTACCTGGAGGTCGAGACGCTGCGCCGCCAGCTCGACCACCGCGAGGGCATCGAAGCCACCCTGCTCGGCCGCTCCGCCGCGATGGAGACGCTGCGCCGGCAGGTGCTGAAGGCGGCCGCGACCTCGGCCGACGTGATGATCGTCGGCGAGACCGGCACCGGCAAGGAACTGGTGGCGCGCTGCCTGCACGTGCACAGCACGCGGCGCGAACGCAACTTCGTCGCGATCAACTGCGGCGGCCTGCCCGAAACGCTGCTCGAAAGCGAACTCTTCGGCCACGAAGCCGGCGCGTTCACGAGCGCGGCCAAGCGGCGCATCGGCAAGATCGAACACGCGCACGGCGGCACGCTGCTGCTCGACGAGATCGAAAGCATGCCGCTCGCCTTTCAAGTCAAGCTGCTGCGCGTGCTGCAGGAACGCAGCCTGGAACGGCTGGGCTCCAACGAAGAGATCCCCGTCGACGTGCGCGTGGTGGCGGCGACCAAGGTCGACCTGCGCGCGCTGAGCGCGCAGAACAAGTTCCGCAGCGACCTGTACTACCGGCTCAACGTGGCGGTGCTGGAGCTGCCCCCGCTGCGCGAGCGGCGCGAGGACATCCCGGTGCTGTTCGAGCATTTCGTGTACCAGGCGGCGGCGCGCCATGGGCGCGAGCCGCTCGCGCTGAACGCGGCGACGATGCGCCAGCTGATGTCGCACGACTGGCCCGGCAACGTGCGCGAGCTGCGCAACGTGGCCGAGCGGGCGCTGCTCGGGCTCGGCGGCGACGACCTGCTGCAGACCGGGCCGGCACCGGCGCTGACGCTCGCGCAGCAGCTCGAGCAGATCGAGCGCGCGCTGCTCGAGCAGGCGTTGCGCCTGCACAAGGGGCGGCCCATGCCGGTGTGCGAGGCGCTGGGCATCGGCCGCAAGACGCTGTACGACAAGCTCGCGCGCCTGGGCCTCGCGATCGACGACTACCGCGGCGGTGAGCGGTGACCCGGCTGCAGCGCTACCGGTAGCTCGCCGGATCGCCCGAATCGCTCGGTTGCGCGATCGCCTTGGCGAGCGCCGGGCTCATCGGCATGTTCAGGTTGATGCCCTTGGGCGGCAGCGGCGTCTGGAACCAGCGCCGGTAGAGGCGGTGGATCTCGCCGCTGCGGAACAGCGCGACGATGGCGTCGTCGGCGATCTTCTTCAGTTCCGTGTCGCCGCGCGCGAGCATCATGCCGTAGGGCTCGACCGACAGCGTGTCCGCCGAGACGGCGAACTCCTCGGGTCGCTTGGCGTTGGCGATGGAGGCGTGCAGCAGCACGTCGTCCATCGCGTAGGCGGCGACACGGTCGTTCTCGACCATGCGGAAGGCCTCCAGGTCATCCTTGGCGGCGAGGATCTTCACGTCCAGGCCGTGCCTGGCGTTCAGGTCCTTCAGGTAGCGGATGCTGGTCGTGCCGACCGTGGAGACGACCGTCTTGCCCCGCAGGTCGGCGAGCGAGGCGATGCCTGAGGCACGCTTGGACAGCAGGCGGCTGGCCGCGACGAAGGTGGTGACGGTGAACGCGACCTGCTGCTGGCGCTCGACGTTGTTGGTCGTGACGCCGCATTCCAGGTCCACGGTCTCGTTGGCGACCAGCGGAATGCGCGTGGCCGTCGTCACCGGCACGAACTTGATCTCCAGGTCGCGCAGCTGCAGGTGGCGCTTGACCGCGGCGACGATGTGCCGGCAGATGTCCATCGAGTAGCCGATCGGCTGCTGGTGCGCGTCGAGGTAGGAGAAGGGCACCGCCGCCTCGCGGTAGCCGATCGCGATCACGCCGGCTTCGCGGATCTTGCGCAGGCTGAGCGAGCCGTGCAGGCCATCGCGCTCGGCGAAGGCAGCGCCCGAGAAGCAGGCGAACGCGACGAGCAACGCCGAAAGGCGCAGGCAGCGAGCGCGCACGCCGAACGCAGCCATCCTCATGAGACCGCAACGCGGTTGCGCCCGCCTTGTTTGGCGCGGTACATCGCGCGGTCGGCGCGTTCGAACAGCGGCGCCAGCTCGTACGGCGGCGCATGCGCGAGGCCGACGCTCAGCGTGACCTGAAGGCCGACGGCGACGCTCACCCAGTCATGCGCCTCGACACGCGCGCGCAGGCGCTCGCACACCTCCAGCGCCTGCGCGCCCGGCATGTCGGCAAACACCACCAGGAACTCCTCGCCGCCGATGCGCGCGAGCACGTCGCTCGCACGCGTGTTCTCGCGCAGCTTGTGCGCGATCTCCACGAGCACTTGGTCGCCCGCCGCGTGGCCGAAGCGATCGTTGATCTGCTTGAAGTGGTCGAGGTCGATCAGCGCCACCGCGAGCGGCTGGGACTTTTCCTGAGCCCCCCGCAGCAGCAGCGGCAGGCGGTGGTCGAGGTGGCGCCGGTTGCCGAGCCGGGTGAGCTGGTCGCGCTCGGCCTCGGCCCGGAAACCGGCGGCGCGTGTGCGTTCGAGCTGCGCTTCGAGGCGGGCACGCTCGGCCAGCAGCCGCGCCTGCTCGGCCTCGACCCGAGTGACGAAGAGCTGCGACTGCGCCTGCAACTGGCTGGTGGTGCGCCGCCGCTCCAGGCGGTCCTGCTGCTCGAAGTGCTCCAGAGCGTTGGTGTCCCATCCGAGGGCACGGCAGGCGCGGTACAGCGCGTAGTGCACGCGGATGAGCGTCGAGCGTGGGTCGCGTCCGCGCATGTCGGCCAGCAGCTGGCTGAGCGCTGCATGCGCGTCGCGCGCCTGGCCCTGCGCGAGCAGCAGCTCGCAGATCGAGCATCGGATGCTCCAGACCTGGGCCTCGTAGCCCTGCTCCAGCGCACGCTGCAGCGCGGCGTCGAGCAGCTGCCGCGCCTCGTGCGTGTTCCCGAGGTGCAGCAGCACCTCGCCGAGCCGGCTTTCGATCTGCACCGAGAGGAACGGATCCTTGCACTGCGCCAGCAGCGAGTGGGCCTCGCGCGCATGGGCCAGCGCGCGGCGCAGCGCAGCGGTGGCCTCGGCGAGCTCGTCGCCGCCGCGCAGCACGTAGAAGGCGCCGGTGCACACGGCGCACAGGTGGCTCAGCGTGGCCACCAGCGCCAGCGGATCGCCGGCGTCGCGGGCGATCAGCAGCGCGTCGTCGAGCAGCCGCTCGGCCTGCCACGGGTCGCCGATTCGCTCGAAACACGCACCCAGCGCCGTCAGCGACAGCGCGAGTTCGCGGTCGTCCGACAGTTCCTGCGCCAGGCTGCACGCTTCGTTGGCGCAGCGCAAGGCGGTGTCGAACTGGCCCGTCTCGCAGCCGGCGAGTGCCATCCAGCGCAGCAGGTCAAGCCTGGCGGCAAGCCGCTCGGGCGCGTCGAGCAGCTGCGCCACCACGGCGCCGAGTTCCAGCAGTGCATCGTGCGCGCCAAGCCGGTCGTGAAAGAGGCACAGCAGATGCCCGGCATCAGCCCGCTCGGCCGCGCTGCCGTGCTCGGCCGCCAGCGCCCACGCGCGTTCGGCGAGTGCCAGTCCTTCTCTCAGGGCCGAGCCGTCGCGTGCCGCACGGGCGCGCTGCAACAGCTCGAAGATGCGTTCTGCCTCGACCATGAACGCAATGATAGGCACGGACGTCTGCGCTGCGACTTCCATGCCTGCGGCTGAATGCACGAACACACAGCCTCCGGCCGTCAGGCCGGTTCGTCATTCATGCTGGAACCCCCGCTCGGCGGGGGCCCGGGGGAGCGGTAAATTCAGCGCGAAGCGCGGTAGCGCGTCTGCTTGCAGACACGCGCTACCGCGCCGTCGGCATCACGAACTCGGCGCCCTTCGCGGTGCTCTCGGGCCAGCGCTGCATGATCGACTTCTGCCGCGTGTAGAAGCGCACGCCTTCTTCGCCGTAGGCGTGCATGTCGCCGAACAGGCTGCGCTTCCAGCCGCCGAAGCCGTGCCAGGCCATCGGCACCGGAATCGGCACGTTGATGCCGACCATGCCGACCTGGATGCGCCGCGCGAACTCGCGCGCCACATTGCCGTCGCGTGTGTAGCAGGCGACCCCGTTGCCGTATTCATGGTCGTTGACGAGCTGCACCGCTTCGGCGAAGGTCTTGGCGCGCACGCACACGAGCACCGGGCCGAAGATCTCTTCCTTGTAGATGCGCATCGCCGGCGTCACGTGGTCGAACAGCGTGCCGCCGGTGAAGAAGCCTTCCGCGTGGCCCGGCACCTCGATGCCGCGGCCGTCGACCACCAGCTGGGCGCCTTCTTCGACGCCGAGCCCGATGTAGCCTTCGATGCGTTCCAGCGCCTGGCGCGTGACGACGGGGCCCATCTCGGCGTCGAGTTCCATCCCGTTCTTGATCTTCAGCGCGCGCGCCCGCTCGGCCAGCAGCGGGACGATCCGGTCGCCGACATCGCCCACCAGCACCGCCGCGCTGATCGCCATGCAGCGCTCGCCGGCCGAGCCGTAAGCCGCGCCGATCAGCGCGTCGACGGTCTGCTCCAGGTCGGCGTCGGGCATCACCACCATGTGGTTCTTGGCGCCGCCCAGCGCCTGCACACGCTTGCCGTGGTGCGCGCCGGTTTCGTAGATGTACTGCGCGATCGGCGTCGATCCGACGAAGCTCAGCGCCTTCACGTTCGGGTGCGCGAGCAGCGCGTCGACGACGATCTTGTCGCCCTGCACGACGTTGAACACGCCATCGGGCAGCCCCGCCTGCTGCAGCAGCTCGGCCATGAAGAGCGAGGGCGAAGGGTCGCGCTCGCTCGGCTTGAGGATGAAGGAGTTGCCGCAGGCGATCGCGAGCGGGAACATCCAGCACGGCACCATGCAGGGGAAGTTGAACGGCGTGATGCCGGCCACCACGCCCAGCGGCTGGCGCAGCGTCCAGTTGTCGATGCCGGTCGACACCTGGTCGGTGAAGTCGCCCTTGAGCAGCTGCGGCGCACCGCAGGCGAACTCGACGATGTCGATGCCGCGCGAGACCTCGCCTTGTGCGTCGGTGAACACCTTGCCGTGTTCGGCGGTGATCATCGCGGCGAGCGTGTCCTTGTGCTGGTTCAGCAGCGCGAGGAAGTTGTTGAGCACGCGTGCGCGGCGGATCGGCGGCGTGTCGGCCCAGGCCGGAAAGGCAGCCTGCGCAGCCGCGACGGCAGCTTCGACGTCGTCGGCCGTGCCGAGCGTGACCTGGCGCGCGACGCGGCCGAGCGCCGGGTTGTAGACCGGCTGGCTGCGTGCGCCGCTGCCGGCGACGACACGCCCGCCGATGTAGTGACCGACCTCGCTGGTGGCGGTGAAGGATTCCGGTGCGCCCATGCTGATCTCCTGGTGGACTGCGTCGAGTCTAGGACTCCACGGAGCCTCTGCCAATGCGGGTACAGTGATTTGATTGTTCACCTATCCGAACAGTCAACGACATGAATCATGAACGGATCGAGACGCCCTGGTCGCATGTGTACCTGCTGACCATCATTGCGCAGACCGGCAGCTTCACGCAGGCGGCGCAGCGGCTGCAGCTCAGCAAGGCGGCGGTGAGCCAGCGCATGGCCGAACTGGAGCGGGCCGTGGGGCTCACGCTGGTTCAGCGCACGACACGATCCGTGCGCCTCACCGATGCCGGCCAGCGCCTGGTGGACGACACCGCGCAGGCGTTCGCCCACATCGCCGACAGCCTGAGCGGCGTGCGCGAGCAGGCGGGCCAGCCGCGCGGCCTGGTGCGAATGACGGCGCCGGTGGCGCTCGGCCGGCAGCACATCGCGCCCACGCTGGAAGCGTTGTTCCGCCGATACCCGCAGTTGCGCATCGAACTCGAGCTGGCCGATCGCCTGACGAACCTCGCGCAGGAGGGCTTCGACCTGGCGATCCGCCACGTCAGCGCACCTCCCGACAACCACGTCGCCTGGAAGCTGTGCGACTCGCGAACCGTGCTGGTGGCCACGGCGGGTTACCTGCGCCGCCGCGGCACGCCCGAGCACCCGTCCGAGCTTTCCACGCACGATTGCCTCGCCTACCTGCGCACGGGGCCCGCGCAGTGGCTCTTCGAGCAAGCCGAGCCCGGACGAGCGCCGCGCGAACCGCAGCGTGTCAGCGTGGCGGTGCAGGGGCCTTTGCGCGCCAACAACTCCGAACTGCTGCGCGATGCGGTGCTGAGCGGCCTGGGCATCGCGCAGCTGCCCGACTTCAGCGCCGGCGCGGCGCTGCGAGCCGGGCGGCTGCGCGAAGTCCTGCCGGCCTGGCGGCCGGTCGGCTTCTTCGGCGATGCGATCTACGCCATCCGACCCTGGAGCCCGACCACGCCGCGTGCGGTGCAGGTGCTGGTCGAACACCTGCGGCAAGCGCTGGCGGGAGGCTTTGGCGTCTGACGGCGCGAATCGGGGTGCATGGGTATGCTGCGCAAGTGCAGCCAAGGAGAGCGCCATGTTGAGACCCGGGGTCACGCCGGACGGCTTCCATGAGCGGCAGGCCGGAAGCCTGCCCGATCGCTACGGGCTGCGTGTCAAGACCATCGCCGAGGGGCGGCTCGACGCCGAGCTGCAGGTTCAGCCGTGGATGCATGCGCCCAACGGCTTCCTGCACGCCGCCAGCGTGATCCTGCTGGCCGACACCTGCGCCGGCTACGCCACCATCGCGCACCTGCCCGAGGGGGCGAAGAACTTCACCACCATCGAGCTGAAGAGCAATTTTCTCGGCACGGCCAAGGAGGGCGTGATCCGCTGCGAGGCCGTTGCAGAGCACCTGGGGCGAACCACGCAGGTGTGGGCGGCCACGGTGTTCGCTCCGAGCGGCAAGAAGCTGGCGCTGTTCCGCTGCACGCAGATGATCCTGTCGTGAGCCGGGGAGGTACAAAAAAAGCGCCCACCTGCGTGAGCAGGTGGGCGTGTCAAGTCCTCAAATAAAGGACGTCGTTGGGACGGTTGCTGGTCACCCACCCTGTGCTGCGTCTTGTTGTGCTCCGGGTGTTGCGGACCTCGACTTCGCGTGGGTTGCTGGGTAGAAACCCCGTGTGACAGCGATGCGCGACTGTAGGAGTTGCGCATCGCGGCGGATATCCCCAATACGAGGGAGTGGCAAGGAAGCAACCAGAGGCAGGCGAGTGCTGACCCTCGCGGCGAGCCACAATCCGCCCCATGTCCACACACCACCGCCCACGAGTGCCAGGGCCGCCGCCGCCCCATGCCGCCGTGCAGCCGTTGACGGAGCGGGAATTCGAGGAGCTGCAGGCGCTGCTCGATCGCGTGCCCGCGCCGCTCGAACCGCTCGACGTGTCCATGCTCGATGGTTTCCTGTGCGGCGTGCTGGTGCAGCCGCAGCGCATTCCGGAAAGCCGCTGGCTGCAGCATGTGACCGACGCCGACGGCCGGGCGCTGCCCGCGGGGTTCGATGCAAGCCGGATCCATGCGCTGGCGACGCGCCGTCACGCGGAGCTCGACGACGCCATCGAGCGCCGCCAGTGGTTCGATCCCTGGGTGTTCGAACTCGCCGACGCGGACGATGAGGCGAGCGAAGACGAAGTGCCTTCCTCGATCGACGCGGTGTTTCCCTGGGTCGCCGGGTTCGCGACGGCGCAGGAGATGTTCCCGGCCTTGATGCGGCTCGATGCGCAGCAGCTGACCGAGCCGCTCGCGCTGCTGTACCGCCACCTCGACCCCGAAGACCTGGAAGACGCCGACGAGCTGCTCGAGGAAATCGACACGCTGGAGCCCCCGGCCGACCTCAGCGAAGCCGTCGAGGGGCTGGTGCGGGCCACCTTGCTGCTGGCCGACGTCGGCCGCCCATTGCCGGCGGCGCCGAAGAAGCCCGCGCCGCGACCGCGCCGGCCGGGTCAACGCTGACCGGGCGCGCCGAACAACCGGCGCGCGTGCAAGGCGAGCCCCGCGGCGACGCTTGCGAAGCGGTCGCCGCGCACCGCGCGCGCGTCGGGAAAGGCGCCGGCGATACGCTGCGCCAGCAGGCGCAAGCCGGTCGAGCCGCCGGTGAAATAGAGCGCATCGATCTGCTGCGGCCGCAGTCCCGCCTGTGCGGCGGTGGCGCGCGCCGCCGCGACGATGCGTTCGATGTCAGCGTCGATCGCCTCCACCGCATCGCGCTCCTTGAGCACCACACCGAGCCGCGACTCGACATGGCTCAGGTCGATGAAGGTCTCGCCGCCCTCGGCCACCGCGATCTTCGCCTGCTCGGCGCGCGCGGCGAGTTCGTGCCCGAGGCGTTCGGTCACCACGGTCATCAGCCGGCGATGGTGCGCGCCGTCGGCGTAGAACACGCGCATCTGGCGCAACTCGGCCACCCGCTGCGGGCTGTAGACGGTGTTGATCAAGTGCCAGGTCGCGAGATCGAAGTAGACGGCGCTCGGCACCTCGCGCGGCGGCGCGCCGTTGATGCTCGGCCCCAAGGCGCCGTAGCCGAAGGCCGGCAGCACGCTCGACAACTCGACGCGCCGGTCGAAGTCGGTGCCGGCGATGTGCACGCCGTGGTTGGCGAGGATGTCGTCCTTGCGATCGAGCCGCGGCGCACGCTGCGGGCCGACACGCACGATGGAGAAGTCGGAGGTGCCGCCGCCGATGTCGGCCACCAGCACGATCTCTTCCTGCGCGATGCGGCGCTCGTGGTCGAAGGCGGCGGCGATCGGCTCGTACTGGAAGTGCACGTCGTCGAAGCCGACCGCACGCGCGGCGGACTCCAGAGCGGCTTGCGCCTGAGCATCGCGTGCCGGCTCGTCGTCCACGAAGAACACCGGCCGGCCGAGCACCGCATGGCGGATCGGTGCGCCGGCCTGTGCCTCGGCGGCGCGCTTCAGGTGGCGCAAGTAGCCGGCGATGATGTCGAGGTACTTCACGCCGCGGCCGCCGCCGACGTCGGTGGTCTGGTCGACCAGCGTCGAGCCGAGGATGCTCTTCATCGAGCGCATCAGCCTGCCGTCGAGCCCGTCGACGTAGGCCGCGACGGCGGCGCGGCCGAAGGCGCGCGGCGGGCCATCCAGCTCGGGTCCGTCGACGAAGTAGAAGACGGCGGTCGGCATCGTGCGGTGGCCGGGCTCAAGCTCCACCAGGCGCATTGCCTCGGCGCCGTCGGCGGCGTCGGGAACGGCAATCGCCGAATTGGATGTGCCGAAGTCGATCGCGCAGTACATGGCCGGGCCAGGGGGATGCAGGGGGGCGAGATTGTAGGGGCGTGCACCTTCGTGCCGGATGCGGGCATACTCGCGGCCAACTTTCGAGCCGCCCATGCCCGCTGCCGACGACCTGCCCCAGTTGCTGTCCCGAGTGGCCCTGCGCGAGCGCGCCGCCTTCGAGCGGCTGTACCGGGCGACGTCGGCGCAT
>CAJPFZ010000036.1 GCA_905339355.1 Burkholderiaceae bacterium | reverse complement strand
CCCTGCCCGTTGACGACGAAGCCCTCGCGGTCGACCTTGAACTGGCCGTTGCGCGTGTACATGGTCGGGTTGCGGCCGTCGGTCACCTGGAAGAAGCCGGCGCCGTTGATCGCCAGGTCCATCGGGTTCTGGGTCGCCGAGATGTTGCCCTGCGTGAACTGCTGCGACACCGACTGCAGCGTCACCCCGATGCCGATGCTGTTGGCACCCGCGCCGTTCATCGCGCTCGCGTACATGTCGGCGAATTCGGCCCGCGCCGCCTTGGCACCGTAGGTGTTGACGTTGGCAATGTTGTTGCCGATCACCTCCAGGTTCTTGCTGGTGGCGTTCAGACCGGAGAGACCTTGCTGGAAACCCATGGTGTTCGTTCCTTGGTTGGATGCGCGTGTTCAGCGGGCGCGAGAGCTCAGAAGAATGCCGAGAGCGAGGAATAGGGCGTACCGCCCGAGCGTTCCAGGTCGAGTGTCATCACGCCGCCGTTGGCGCTCACCGCGACGACCTTGTCGATCATCAGCGGCGTGCTCGACAGCGTGGCCGCACCGAGCGTGGCGGTGACGCGGAACGTGACGTCGGGGTCGCCGTTCGCCTTGCTCGCGTCCCAGTCGAATCGGTGCAGCCCGGCCGACTGCGCGCCGAGTTGCACGGTGTCGATGACATGGCCGGCGGCATTGAGCATCTCGACCTTGACCGCGTCCGCTGGCGAGGTCAGCGAGAAGGCCGCCCTGCCAGCGCCGTCGTGGATGTCCATCTGATTGCCCGGCACGATGACGTTGCGTCCGACCAGGGCGGCACCTTGCAGCGCCTGCATCTGCACGAACTGGCCGGACAGATCCTGCACCGTGCGGTTGAGCTTTTCGATGCCCGTCACCGTGTTGATTTGCGCCATCTGGCTCGTGACCTGCGCGTTGTCCAGCGGATTGAGCGGATCCTGGTTCTGCATCTGCGCAACCAGCAGCTTGAGGAAGCGGTCGGCGCTGGCGGTGTCGTTCGCGGCTGTGACCGGCGAGGCGGCAGGCGTCGCCAGCGCGTTGGTATCGATGTTTCCGACGGCCATGATCAGGATCCCATCTGCAGCGTCTTCAGCAGCAGCGT
This sequence comes from Burkholderiaceae bacterium, assembly GCA_905339355.1. Taxonomy (GTDB): domain Bacteria; phylum Pseudomonadota; class Gammaproteobacteria; order Burkholderiales; family Burkholderiaceae_C; genus Albitalea. Next base: position 8,436 of record CAJPFZ010000036.1, on the reverse strand, counting down.
CTTGGTGGTGTTCATCACCTCGACGTTGTTCTGATACGAGCGCGAGGCGGAGATCATGTTGACCATCTCCTCCACCGGGTTGACGTTGCTGTAGGTGACGTAGCCGTCGGCATCGGCGCTCGGATGCTTGGGATCGTGCATGCGGCGGCCGGGGCTCTGGTCCTCGCTGACGGTGCTGACCTTGACGCCGGCCGCACCCGCCGCGCCCATCAGCTCGGTCTGGAAGGTGACCTGCCGCGCCTTGTAGGCCTGGCCATCCGGGCCCGCCACCGTGTCGGCGTTGGCGAGGTTGGAGGCGACCACGTTCAGGCGCTGGCTCTGCGCGCTGATGGCGCTGCCGGCCACGTTGAATATGTTGAGCATCGACATGATCCGGCTCCTTACTGACCACCGCGAATGGCGTCGAGCATGGTTCGCACGCCGCCGTTGATGAAGCGCAGCGTCGCTTCGTACTTCACAGAGTTGTCGACGAAGTTCGCGCGTTCGCGGTCCATGTCGACGGTGTTTCGGTCGAGGTTGGTCTGGCTGGGCGTGGCGTACAGCAGGTTGGGCTCCGAGCGTGCGCCCGGCGCGCCGGCAATGTGCCCCGGCTGGCTGGTGGCGAGCGCACGCGCCGGCTGCAGCGCACCTGTCGCTTCTTTCAGCGCCTGCGAGAAATCCATGTCGCGAGCCACATAGCCCGGCGTGTCGGCGTTGGCGATGTTGCTCGCGATCAGGCGCTGCCGCTCGGCCCGCAGCGCGAGCGCCTGGCCGTGGAAGTCGATGTTGTTCGTGAGTCGGTTCATGAATGCCCGCCTTGAGCCGAGGCCCATGGAGTCGATGTGACGGCATTGTGTTGACCGACCCTCAAAACATAAGCGCGAATAAGCGCAGGATTGGCCGCCATTTCGCGGCAACGGTCTTGCTGGCGCGCTTCTAAAGTGGCGACATGGAAATCTCGGGGTTCTTGTCCGTTGCGTTCGCGCGCATCGCCGCCGCACTGATGCTCGCGGCGGCGCCCGCCTTCGCGTGGGGCGACGTTGCGCCGGCGCTCGATGCGGCCGTCGAAGACCAGGTCAAGCAACTCGCCCTCGCCGCCTCACGGCAAGCGGGCGCCGAGGCGCGCATCGACATCGAGGTCGGCCAGCTCGACCGCCGGCTGCGGCTCGCCCCTTGCCGGCGCATCGAACCATACCTGCCGCCGGGCACCCGCTTGTGGGGCAAGGCGCGCATCGGCCTGCGCTGCTCCGACGGCCCTTCGCGCTGGAACGTTTACCTGCCGATCACCGTCAGGGTCTACGGGCGGGCGCTGGTCGCCAAGGCACCCCTGGGCGTCGGCAGCGTGCTCGGCCCCGGCGATCTCGTTCAAGCCGAGGTCGATCTGGCCGAAGAAGCGTCGATGGCGGTGATGGACGCCGAATTCGCCGTTGGCAGAACGATGGCGCGCGCCGTCAATGCCGGCCAGAGCCTGCGCGAGGCGCACCTGAAGACGCGCCAATGGTTTGCCGCCGGAGAGATGGTCAAGGTCCTGGCCGTCGGCGCAGGCTTCAGCGTGGCGGGCGAGGGACGCGCACTCACGCCGGGATGGGAAGGGCAGCCAGCGCGAGTGAGAACCGAAAGCGGGCGCGTGCTCACCGGCATGCCGAGCGGCGAGCGCCGGATCGAACTCGCTCTTTGAAAGTGGACCATGGCCGGACACCTGCACGGGCGCCTTGAAAAAAGGCCTAAAGTCGGCTGCACCCAGGCCGATACACCGTCCATGTTGAATGGGCCGGGTCCAGCACCGGCTCTTTGGAGAACATCATGAAGATCGGCAGTCCCGCAGACAAACCCCCGGTGGCACCCCCTGCAGCCACCGGTCGCGCCGCACCGGGCGAAGCCGCCGTCAAGAACCCTGCCACGCCAGGCACGGCCGAGGCGAGCGCCCAGGTCGAGATCTCGAGCGCCGCAGCCACCTTGATGAAGGGGGTGGGCGCGTCGAGTGCCGAGTTCGATGCCGAGAAGGTGGCGCGCATCGCGCAAGCCATCGCCGACGGCAGCTTCAAGGTCGACCACGCAGCCATCGCCGACAAGCTGATCGCCAACGCCCAGGAACTGCTCACCAAGGCCTCGCACTAGTGTTGTCGACGCCCTTCCACCACGCCGGTCCGCATTCCATGACCCCACCGCCGCCGATGCCGCTGGTCGACCCAGCGCTGGAGGAGACGCTCGCCGCAGTCGAAACGCGGCTGGCCGCGCTGGGCGAAGCCCTGCTCGCACGCGACCCCGCGGCGATCGACAGCCACGCCACCGAACTGCACCGTGCGCTCGCGCGCGCGGTCGATCATTTCACTTCGGCCGCCCGCAGCGGCACCGTGCCGCCCACGCTGCGCCGTCGTCTCGCGAGCGCGAGCGGTCAGGTGGCCGCGCAGCGCGAGTCCCTCGCGCGCGCCACGGCTGCGCTCGATCGCGCCATCGAGGTCCTGATGCCGCGCGACGTACCGGCGCTGTACTCGTCGCTCGGCGGCACCGACCGCAGCGTGCGCGGAGGATGCGTGGAGGCGTAGCCTCCGGGGCCCCGGGGCTCCCTTCGGGCCCCCCGGGGTGGTACGCACCGCTCCCCCTGCCCCCCCTCCGCGAGGGGGTTCCAGCATGACCGACGAGCCGGCTGGTCAGCCGGCAAAACCACTCCCGTCATTCCACTGCGAGACCCACTGAGAGGTATCGGCGTGTGCGACTCTCGGTGTCGGGCCGTGCGCCGCGGGCAGTGCCGGTCGCGCGCCGCTGCGCGGCATGGCTACGATGCCGCCCAGTTCCACCACCACGAGAGGGGACCGCATGGACTTGCGGCTGGCGTTGTACGACTGGGCAGCGGCCCATGGTCTTGATGCATCGCGCACGCGGGAGTTGCACCGGCTGGCCGGCTTCGACGCTGAACCGCCGGGGCTGTCGGCCTGGTTGCCGCGCGGCGTCGCGATCCTCGCTGCCGCACTGGGCGGCCTCGGCGTGGTGTTCTGGATCGCCGCCAACTGGGACACGCTGGGGCGCTTCGGGCGCTTTGCCCTGCTGCAGGGGTTCTTCGCCGTGATGTGCGTCGGCGCGCTCTGGCGCCCCGCCGCGCGCGGGCCGCTCGCGCTGCTGGCCCTGCTGACGATCGGCGGGCTGTTCGCCTATTTCGGACAGACCTACCAGACCGGCGCCGACCCCTGGCAGCTGTTCGCGCTGTGGGCGCTGCTCGCGCTGCCCTTGTGTCTCGGCGCCCGCAGCGACGTGCTGTGGACCCCCTGGGCGCTGGTGGTGATGACCGCCGTCTCACTGTGGGTGCATGCGCACACAGGGCACCGCTGGCGCGTGGGGCCGCAGGATCTGCAGGTGCACGCGATCGGCTGGGGGCTCGGCCTCGCGCTCGTGGCCGCACTCGGCCTGCGGGGCCGGCGCATCACCGGTGCCGGCGCGTGGTCGTGGCGCAGCGCGCTGACACTGTGGGTGGCGATGCTGTCTGCAAGCGCCTTGTTCGGCTTGTTCGACAGGCCGGTCGCACCGCAGTTCATGCTCGGCCTTGCCTTGCTGGCGGGGGCCGCGGCGATGCTGGCGCTGCCGCGTTTCGCCGAGGTCTATGGGCTGAGCGCAGTGGCGCTGGGCCTGAACGTGCTGATCGTCGGCGGCCTTGCACGCTGGCTGTTCGAGGGTGAAGGCGCGCGCGGCGGCGATCCGATCGGGCGCCTGTTCGTGCTCGGCCTCGTCGCTGCGGGACTGCTCGCCGCCACCGTGAGCGGCGTGCTGCGGGTCGCGCGCCGCCAGGACTCATCGGAGCTCGGCGCATGAGCCGCGAACGCGTGAACCTGGTGTGGGCGCAGGCCACCGCCGCGGGCGTGCTGCCGGCGGGCGCGACGCTGCCCGAGCAGGAGAGCCGGCCGTGGCCGGTCGTGCTGCTGACCGCGCTGGGCGCCTGGCTTGCCGCCGTGCCGCTGCTCGGCGTCGTCGGCATGCTGCTGGGCGATCTGGTCCACCGCGGCGCAGGCCCCTACGTCATCGGGGTGCTGGTTCTGGCGGCCGCGCTCGTCGTGCTGCGCTCGCGCGGCGTGCCCCTCTTCGTCGAGCAGCTGGCGGTGCCCGCGCTGCTGGTGGGCGGCGGCGCCCTCGGCTTCGGCCTGTTCCGCGACCTTTCGGACCCAGGGGCGTGCGCCGTGCTCGCCATCGTGGGCCTCGGCCTCGCGGCCGCGATTCCGAAGGCGTGGCTGCGCGTGCTGCTGAGCGCGGCGGCGACGATCTTCATCGCGATGGCGCTCAGCATCGAGCCGGCCAGGAGTTTCAGTGGAGGCGGCATGACGCGCCTGTGGCTCGCCTGGCAGGTCACGATGGCGCTCTGGCTGGGCGCGATCGCATTCCAGCAGCACGTGCTCGATGACGGGCGGCACGCCGGCTGGGCCGCCACGCTCGAATCGATGCTGGTCGGCGGCCTGCTGGCCACGCTCGTGGCGCTCGCGTGGTGGTCGGGCAGCACCTTCCTCATCGGCGGCGGCAGCGGTGAGTTGTTCCGCGAACTCGCGCGCCAAAGCCCATGGGCCCGGCCGGCAATGCAGTCGGCCTCGGCGGTCTTCGCCGTGGCCGGAGGCGCCTGGCTCGCGCACCGCTGGCCCGGACTGCGCCGTGCCTGGTGCGCCGGCATGGCGCTGGTGCTGGTGGCGCTCGCGTGGTTCATGCCGGCCCTCGGCGCGGTGCTGCTGGTGCTCGCCGTCTGCGCGGCCAGCCAGCGCTGGCGCGTCGCCACCGTGGCGGCGCTGGCGGCGGCGTGGATCGTCGGCGCGTTCTACTACCAGCTCGCCTGGCCGCTGGCGAACAAGGCGGTGGTGCTGGTGCTCGCCGCGGCGGTGCTGGGCGCCTTGACGCGGCTCGCGCCGCGCAGCGCGGCGGAACCGAAGCCCGCCGAGCCGGCGGGCACGCCGCGCGCCACGCTGGCGGGCATCGCGCTGTCGCTGGTGGCGGTGCTGGCGGTCGCCAACGCCGGCATCTGGCAGAAGGAGCGCCTGATCGCCACCGGCCGGCCTGTGTTCGTCGAGCTGGCGCCGGTGGACCCGCGTTCGATGATGCAGGGCGACTACATGCAGCTTAACTTCCGCCTGCCCGACACCGACCGGCTCGAGGTGCTCACCAGCCGGCGGCCTCAGGTGGTGGCGCGGCTCGATGCCAACGGGGTGGCGACGCCGCTGCGGCTGCACGACGGCGGTGCGCTCGCGCCCGACGAGCTGCGCATCGATCTGACGCCCAAGAACGGCCGCTGGGTGCTGGTGAGCGATGCCTGGTTCTTCAGCGAAGGCGAGGCCGAGCGCTGGGCTCGCGCGAGATACGGCGAGTTCCGCGTGGATGCGAGCGGCGGCGCACTGCTGGTGGGTCTGCGCGGCCCGAAACTCGAAGCGTTGTAGCGGCCGCCGCCTTCACGGACTCAGCTTCTCGGCGATCGCGCCAACCGCCTTGGCGGCGGCGCAGCCGGGAATGCTTTCGAGCAGCAGCTGGCGCCGCTGCACGGCTTCGCGCACCGAGGCGTCGGTCGCGATCTCGCCGAGCAGCTCAAGCTTGAGCGGCGTGTCGGTGCCGTTGCTGACGTAGCGGTCGATCACCTGCTGCAGCTGGTTTCGAATGGCTCGGCCCTCGCCGGGCCGGCTGGTCTGGTTGACCACCAGCTGGATGACGCGCCGCTGCTGCTGGCTCGCCAGCACCTTGATCGTGGCGTAGGCGTCGGTCAGCGAGGTCGGCTCGGGCGTGGCGATGACCATCACGTCGTCGGCCAGCGACACCGCATAGAGCACCACGTCGGAAATGCCCGCGCCGGTGTCGAGCAGGATGCGGTCGAAGCGCGGCGCGAGCTTCTGGATCACCTCCATCAGCTGGTCGCGCACCTCGGGCGTGAGCCGCGAGTATTCGACCAGCCCCGAACCCGCGAGCAGCACGGAGAAGCCGCCGGGCGCCGGCAGGATCGCCTCGGTCAGCTCGGCCTTGCCGGTGAACACGTCATGCAGCGTGATCTTGGGGTGCAGATTCAGGACGACGTCGAGATTGGCGAGGCCGAGGTCGGCGTCGAGCACCAGCACGCGCTCGCCGCGCCGCGTGAGTGCCGCCGCGAGGTTGGCGGCCATGAAGGTCTTGCCGACGCCGCCCTTGCCGCTCGTCACCGCGGTGATGGACGCCCGCTTCGGGTTGCCCGGCGCAGCGCTGAACGCAATGCTCATTCGATGTCCTGGAACTGTGAGTGGGCGAAGAGCATGCTTCTCTCTTCGGCGCTGATCTGCGACACGGCGGGCTGTTCCAGGCAAGCCCGGTTGCGTCCTTCCGACTTGGCACGGTAGAGCTGCTGGTCGGCGCGCGCGATCCACAGCGGCGCCGACGAGCGCACCCACTGCGGCGCAAACGCCCCGCCGATGCTGATGGTCACGTTCACCTCGACTCCGGACGCCACGGCAATCGCGCGGCGCTGCACCTTCAGCCGGATGCGCTCGGCCACGGTCAGCCCGAACGCGGGCGGGCAGTTCGGCAAGACGATCGCGAACTCCTCGCCGCCGAAGCGCGCCACCGTGTCCATCGGGCGCACGCAGTCCTGCAGCGCGCGGCCGACCGAGCGGATGACCTCGTCGCCGGCGGCATGGCCGTGGGTGTCGTTGATCTTCTTGAAGTAGTCGATGTCGATCATCAGCACGAGCGCCGGTTCGCCTGAACGGGCGACGCGATCGACCTCGCGCGCGATGGTGAGCTCGAACTGGCGGCGGTTCGTCAGCCCCGTCAGCGCGTCGCGGCTGGACAGTTCGCACAGTCCATCGATGACGGACTGAAGCCACGGCAGCGAGCCCTGGGCGGCGCCCGCCGGCAAAGCGTGGCCCGATTGCGCCAGAAGCTGCAGGGCTGCCTGCAGCTTCAGGGTTGCAGCCGTCTTGGGCTCGGAGGCAGGTTGAGCGGCCACGGTCTGTCGGGGATGTCCACCGGTCGAGTCTAGCAGCGGCCCCCGGCGGTTCCATCGGGAACTGTGCGGTGTTTCTCGCTTCACGCGTGCCGGCGCCAACGCCTCAAGACCGTCGCATCGGGGCCGATATCCCAGGGGCACCCCGGCGCGCGGACCTCGCTCGCCGGTTCGACCATCCCCGGAGCCTGAATGAGCGCTGTCTTGTCGACCCCCGCCCCGGCCGCCCGCGCGGACAACGCCGCGGTGCCGGGCGACCAGGAGTTCAGCTTCGGGGCGGCGGACTTCGAGCGGGTGCGGCAGCTGATCTACCAGCGCGCCGGCATCAGCCTGCACGCGGGCAAGCAGGCGATGGTCTACAGCCGCCTTTCGCGGCGGCTGCGCGAGACCGGCCACCGCACGTTCGCGAGCTACCTGCAGTGGCTCGAGCACCCCAACGGCGCCGCCGGCGACCAGGAGTGGCAGGAGTTCGTCAATTGCCTCACGACCAACCTGACCTCCTTCTTCCGCGAAGAGCACCACTTCCATGAACTCGCCCGCGAGCTGAAGGCACGCGGCACGCGGCCGCTGCGGATCTGGTGCAACGCCGCCTCGACCGGCGAAGAGCCGTACTCGATCGCGATGACGGTGGCCGAGGCCGGCGCCCAGTCGTGCACCAGCATCCTCGCGAGCGACATCGACACCAAGGTGCTCGCCACCGCGACACGTGGCGTCTACGCGGCCGAGGCGCGCGGGCTCACGCCGCAACGGCTGCGCGCACACTTCCTGCGCGGCAAGGGGGCCAACGCAGGCTTCATCCGCGTCAAGCCCGAACTCGCCCGGATGATCGACTTCCGCACGCACAACCTGATGGACCTGAACTGGTCGCTGGGCGACGCGTTCGACATCGTGTTCTGCCGCAACGTGATGATCTATTTCGACGCCACCACCCAGCGCCGCGTGCTCGAGCGAATCCATCGCGTGATGAAGCCCGGCGGCTTGCTCTACGTCGGCCATTCCGAGAACTTCTCCGAGGCGCGTGAGTTGTTCCGCCTGCGCGGCAAGACGATCTACGAACGTGCCTGACGCACGTCACGCCTCGCACTTCAAGCCTGCGCACCCCACGCCGATAAAGAACACCATGGCCATCGCCTCGACCCTTTCGCCGCCCGCCGCCTCGCGGCTGGACGCCCTGAAGGCCCAGGCGCGCAAGCCGGGCGAAGCCTCGTTCTTCTTCTTCGACGCGCACTTCAACAACGATGCGGTGAAGATCCTGCCGGGCGAGTACTTCGTGCACCACGAAGACATCCTCATCATGACCACGCTCGGCTCGTGCATCGCCGCCTGCCTGTGGGACCGCAACGCGCGCATCGGCGGCATGAACCACTTCATGCTGCCCGAGGGCACCGGCCAGGGCGCCGACAACGCCAGCGGGCGCTACGGCTCGTACGCGATGGAGCTGCTGATCAACGAGATGATGAAGCGCGGCGCCTCGCGCGCCAGCATGGAGGCCAAGGTCTTCGGCGGCGGCCAGGTGATCAGCGGCATGA
>CAJPFZ010000035.1 GCA_905339355.1 Burkholderiaceae bacterium | reverse complement strand
GCGTGGCCGTGCCCGGTGATCCCGTTCGCGGTCAACGTCGTTCAGTACCCGGTGCCGTCGGGGCGGCGCTGCCTGTCGCTGGGCAAGGCGATCCGCCGCGCGGTGGAGAGTTTCGATGCGCCGCTGAACGTGCAGATCTGGGGCACCGGCGGCATGAGCCACCAGCTGCAGGGCGCGCGCGCGGGCCTCATCAACCGCGAGTTCGACAACGCCTTTCTCGATCAGCTCGTCGCCGACCCCGAGGGCCTGGCCGGCAAGCCGCACATCGACTACGTGCGCGAGGCCGGCTCCGAGGGCATCGAGCTCGTGATGTGGCTGATCGCGCGCGGTGCGATGGCCGATCTCGCCGGCGGTCCACCGCCGAGGGTCGCCCACCGTTTCTATCATGTGCCCGCCAGCAACACGGCGGTAGGCCACCTCATCCTGGAGAACCCGGCATGACGATCAAGGTCGCGCTCGCCGGTGCCGGTGCCTTCGGCGTCAAGCACCTGGACGGCATCAAGAACATCGCCGACGTCGAAGTGATCTCGCTCGTCAGCCGCGAGCTGGGCAAGACGCAGGACGTGGCCGCGAAGTACGGCATTCAACACGTGACGACCGAGCTCGCCGACAGCCTGGCGATCAAAGAGGTCGACGCGGTGATCCTGTGCACGCCGACACAGATGCACGCCGCGCAGGCCTTGGCCTGCCTCGACGCCGGCAAGCACGTGCAGGTCGAGATCCCGCTGTGCGACAAGCTGCAGGACGGCCAGGCGGTCGTCGAGCGCCAGCGGCAGACCGGCCTCGTGGCGATGTGCGGCCACACGCGGCGCTTCAACCCCAGCCACCAATGGGTGCACGAGCGCGTGCGCGCCGGCGAATTCAACATCCAGCAGATGGATGTGCAGACCTTTTTCTTCCGCCGCAGCAACATGAACGCGCTCGGCCAGCCGCGCAGCTGGACAGACCACCTGCTGTGGCACCACGCCGCGCACACGGTGGACCTGTTCGCGTACCAGGCCGGCAGCCCGATCGTCAAGGCGAATGCGGTGCAAGGGCCGATCCATCCGCAGCTCGGCATCGCGATGGACATGTCGATCCAGCTCAAGGCGGCGAACGGCGCGATCTGCACGCTCAGCCTGTCGTTCAACAACGATGGCCCGCTGGGCACGTTCTTCCGCTACATCGGCGATTCCGGAACCTACATCGCCCGCTACGACGATCTGTTCAACGGCAAGGAGGAAAGAATCGACGTGAGCCAGGGCCACGTCTCGATGAACGGCATCGAGCTCCAGGACCGTGAGTTCTTCGCCGCGATTCGCGAAGGCCGCGAACCGAACGCCAGCGTGGCGCAGGTGCTGCCTTGCTACCAGGTGCTGCACGATCTCGAGCAGCAACTCGCTTGATCCCCAACAAAAGTCATACCCAGGAGACAACGATGAAGTTCACCCGCAAGGCTTTCTTCAGTGCCGTCGCCGGCGCCGCCATGCTCGCCGCCGCCCCGGCCACGTTCGCGCAGAACGTGACGCTGCGCTTCCACCAGATGCTGCCGCCGCAGGCGACCATTCCGGCCAAGGCGATCAAGCCCTGGGCCGCAAAGGTGGAGAAGGAGAGTGGTGGGCGCATCAAGGTGCAGCATTTCGACGCCATGCAGTTGGGCGGCAAGCCGCCCGAGCTGTTCGACCAGGCCAAGGATGGCGTGGTCGACCTGATCTGGACCGTGCTGGGCTATACCCCGGGCCGCTTCCCGAAGGCCGAAGTCTTCGAGTTGCCGTTTTCGGTCGGCTTGGCCGAGCCGGGGTCACGTGCGTTCCAGGAGTACGTCGAGAAGTACGCGATGGACGAGTTCAAGGACGTCAAGCTGATCGCGGTGCACGTGCACGGCCCGGGCATGTTCCACAGCAAGGACCCGATCAACAAGCTCGAGGACCTGAAAGGCATGAAGGTGCGCGGGGGCTCGCGGGTGATCAACATCATGCTCGAGCAACTCGGTGCCACGCCGGTCGGCATGCCGGTGCCGGCGGTCGGCGAGGCGCTGTCCAAAGGCGTGATCAGCGCCACCACGATCCCCTGGGAAGTGACACCGGCGCTGAAGGTATCGCAGATCGTCAAGAACCACACCGGGTTCAGCGGCAGCAAGGGCCTGTACACGCAGACCTTCGCGGTGGCGATGAACAAGGCCAGCTACGACAAGCTGCCGGCCGATCTGAAGAAGGTGATCGACGCCAACAGCGGCGTCGAGGCCGCCGCGATGTTCGGCCGCGCGATGGACGACGGCGACAAGGCCGGCCTGGCCATCGCCCAGAAGGCGGGCAACAACATCATCACGCTGGACGCGGCCGAGACCAACCGCTGGCAGCGCGCCGCCGCCGGCGTGCGGGCCGCCTGGTACAAGGAGGTGGCAGGCAAGGGCGTCGACGGCCCGAAGCTGGCCGCCGAGGCCGAGGCGCTGCTCGCCAAGCACTCGAAGTAAGCCGGTGCCGGCTGCGGCCGGCTTGTTGATGAAGCTGCACGGGGCGGCGACCAGCCGCCCCGTGCCATGACGACCCGACCATGACTCTCGCGATCTACGGCCTCAGCCGTGCCATGACCTGGCTCGGCGCCTTCGTGCTGGTGGTGCTGGCCGTGCTCAGCGTGCTGAGCATCGGCGGGCGCGCGTTGTCCGGCCTGGGCCTCGGCCCGGTGCCGGGCGACTTCGAACTGGTCGAAGCCGGAACCGCGCTGGCCGTGTTCTGCTTCATGCCGTGGGCTCACCTCAAGCGCGGCCACGCGGTGGTGGACCTGTTCTGGCGCGCCTACCCGGCCGGGCTGCGACGTGTGCTCGAGACCGCAACCGACGCGCTGATGCTCGCGGTGTGGGTGCTGCTGGTGTGGCGCATGGGCGTGGCGATGCTCGACTACCGCGCCAACGGTGAGGTCACCTTCATCCTGCAGTTCCCGGTCTGGTGGGGGTACGCGGCATCGATGCTGCCGGCCGTGGTCGGCTGCGTTGCCTATGCGTGGCGGCTGCTGGAGACGCTGCGCATCGTGCAGCCTCCGGCGGGCTTCGAATCGGCCGAGGTGGCGCACTGATGGACGCGCTGCAACTGGCCGCCTGGTCGTTCCCCGTCCTGCTGCTGCTGATCTTCCTGCGCGTACCGATCGGGCTGGCGATGCTGGTCATCGGCCTCGTCGGCTCGTGGCAGGTGTTCGGCAGCGCCGCCCCGCTGTTGAACCAGCTGAAGACTCTGGCCTACAGCCAGTTCTCCTCGCATTCGCTGTCGATCGTGCCGCTGTTCCTGCTGATGGGCCAGTTTGCCACCTTGGGCGGCATGTCGCGGGCATTGTTCAAGGCGGCCGAGGCGTTCATCGGCCACCGGCGCGGCGGCGTCGGCATGGCCGCGATCGGCGCCTGCGCCGGCTTCGGCTCCATCTGCGGCTCCTCGCTTGCCACCGCGGCGACGATGGGCCAGGTGGCATTGCCCGAGTTGAAGCGCGCCGGCTACAGCGGCGCGCTGTCCGCCGGCCTGTTGGCCGCCGGCGGCACGCTGGGTATCCTGATCCCGCCGTCAATCGTGCTGGTGATCTACGCCATCCTCGCCGAGCAGAACATCGCCAAGTTGTTCGCCGCGGCCTTCGTGCCGGGCATCCTGGCCGCGCTGGGCTACATGGTGGTGATCAACCTGTACGTGCGCATCTCGCCTGCATCCGCCGGGCAGATCGAGCGGCTGGGCTGGCGCGACCGCGGCCGGGCGATCGCCGCCGTGTGGCCGGTGATCGTGATCTTCATGATCGTGATCGGGGGAATCTACACCGGCATCTTCACGCCGACGGAAGGAGCGGCGGTCGGGGCGGTCAGCACCGGCCTGCTTGCCTGGCAACGCCGCGGCCTGAGCCGCAGGCGTGTGCGCGCGGCGTTCGAGGCCACCGCCGGCGGCACCGCGATGATCTTCATGATCGTGCTCGGCGCGGCCGCGTACAACACCTTCCTGGCGCTGTCGCAGCTACCGCAGGAGCTGGCCGGCTGGGTCGGTGACCAGGGCTTCGCGCCGTACACGGTGCTGGCGGCCGTCCTGCTCTTCTATCTGGTGTTCGGCTGCGTGATGGACTCGCTGTCGATGATCCTGCTGACGGTCCCGATCTTCTTCCCGATGATCTCGGGCCTGGACTTCGGGCTCACGCCCGAAGAGACCGCGATCTGGTTCGGCGTGCTGGTCCTGATCGTCGTCGAGGTGGGGCTGATCACCCCGCCCGTGGGCATGAACCTGTTCATCATCCAGTCGATGGCGCCGGACATCCCCATCCGCGACACCTACCGCGGCGTGTTGCCTTTCGTGGCCAGCGACCTCCTGCGCGTGGCGGTGCTGGTCGGGTTCCCGGCGATCACCCTGTTCGTGCTCAGGTTCTGAGGCATTTGGTTCGGTCTTCGGTCAATTCCGCACGCGCGCGCCGCATGAGGCGGGCGCCCGATCCCACAAGGAGAGTCCACCTTGGAGACGAAAGTCTGCATCATCGGCGGCGGCCCTTCGGGCTTGCTGCTGTCCCAGCTGTTGCACCTGAAGGGCATCGACAACGTGGTGCTCGAGAAGCACAGCCGTGACCACGTGCTGGCGCGAATCCGCGCGGGTGTGCTGGAGCACGGCTTCGCCAGGCTGATGCGCGAGGCCGAGTGCGGCGAGCGCATGGACCGCGAGGGCGAGATCCACGAAGGGTTTTTCATCGCCGACGCGGGCCGGCTGAACCGCATCGACCTGCAGGGGCTGAGCGGCAACTCGGTGCTCGTGTACGGCCAGACCGAGCTGACGCGCGACCTCTACGAAGCCCGCGACCGCATGCGCGGCGTCGTGATCCACAACGCGCAGGACGTGCAGCCGCATGACCTCGACACCGAGCGTCCATACGTCACGTACCGCGACCGCGACGAGGCGATGCGCGTGGATTGCGAGTTCGTCATCGGCGCCGACGGCTTCCACGGCGTGAGCCGCAAGTCGATCCCGAAGTCGGTGCTGCGCGAGGCCGAGAAAGTGTATCCCTTCGGCTGGCTTGGCGTCCTGTCGCACACCCGCCCCGTGTCGCCGGAGCTCGTGTACGCCCGGCATCCGCGCGGCTTCGCACTGTGCTCGCTGCGATCGCAGACGCTGAGCCGCTACTACATCCAGGTGCCGCTCACCGACTCGGTCGAGGACTGGTCGGACGATGCGTTCTGGAGCGAACTGAAGCGGCGCCTGCCCGAGGAGGTGGCCGCGCGGCTGGTCACCGGGCCGTCCATCGAGAAGTCGATCGCGCCGCTGCGCTCGTTCGTGGCTGAGCCGATGCGTCATGGAAGGCTCTTCCTGGCCGGCGATGCGGCGCACATCGTCCCTCCGACCGGCGCGCGGGGACTCAACAGCGCCGCTTCGGACATCCATTACCTCTACCACGCGATGCTGGCGCATTACGAGCGCGGCGACAGCAGCGGGCTCGACGGCTACTCGGCCAAGGCGCTGGCGCGTGTCTGGAAGGCGCAGCGCTTCTCCTGGTGGATGACGACGCTGCTGCACACCTTTCCCGACAGCCCGGCGTACGACCAGCGCCTGCAGCAGACCGAATTGGAGTACCTGCTGTCGTCCGAGAAGGCGATGGGTTCGCTGGCCGAGAACTACGTGGGACTGCCCTTTTAGTACTGCACGGAGCAGCCGCCATGACTTCCACTCTCACCGGCATCTCCTCGATGGCGACGCGCCAGCTCCTGGCCGAGGTCGCCGACGCCTGGCGACGCAACGGACACGGCGAGGCCGTCTTCGAATCCGTCGGCGGCGTCGACGCTGCGCGGCGGGTGCAGGAGGGCGAAGCGTTCGACGTCGTGATCCTGGCGTCGGACGCCATCGAGCGCCTCGGCGCCGCGGGCCGCATCGTGGCCGCAAGCAAGACCGACCTCGTGCGCAGCGGCGTGGCGATCGCAGTGCGCCGCGGCGCGCCCCGCCCGGCCGTGGATTCCGAGCGCGCGCTGCAGGCGGCGGTGGCATCGGCGCGCACGATCGGCTACTCCACCGGGCCGAGCGGCACCGCGCTGCTGCGCCTGTTCGACCGCTGGGGACTCGCCCCGGCCCTGCGCGAGCGCCTCGTGCAGGCGCCGCCCGGTGTGCCGGTGGGCACGCTCGTGGCGCGCGGCGAGGTCGAGCTGGGTTTCCAGCAACTCAGCGAACTGATGCACCTGGAGGGCATCGACGTGCTCGGGACGATGCCGCCGGGCGCCGAGATCGTCACCACGTTCTCCGGCGCCGTCTGCGCCGCATCCAGTCAACCCGCAGCGGCGCGAGCGCTCCTCGATTACATCCGCTCGCCGGCCGTCGAGGCGATACGGCTGCGCCACGGCATGCTGGCCGCCTGAAGCCGGGTCACGGCCGCCTCGTTCGGCGCGGAGTGGCTCCGGTGCGCCGGCGCGCTGACGTCTTGGCCCAGTGGAAGTCCGCTGGCTTGGCGATGAAGTGCTTCAGCCGTTCGGGGTCCACCGGCTTGGTCATGTGGTAGTCGAAACCGGCTTCGCGCGAGCGGCGCCGATCGTCGGCCTGGCCGTATCCCGTGACCGCGACCAGCGGGGTCTTGGCGAACTCGGCCTGTTCGCGCAGCTGCCTCGCCACCTCGTAGCCGCTCATGCCGGGCAGGCCGATGTCGAGCACCACCACGTCGGGTTGGTATGCCTTGGCCTGCAGCAGCGCCGACGGGCCGTCATAGGCGCACTTCACGTCGCAGCCGGCCGCCTGCAGGATCAGCACGATGCTGTCGGCCGCGTCCACGTTGTCGTCCACCACGAGCACACGCTGGCGGGCCGCCCCGGTGGCCGCCGTCGAGTGCAGCGACGCCGCCGTGGCCGCGCGGCGCTTGGGCGGCGCGCTGGCGGCTGGCAGGCGGACGATGAATTCGCTGCCGTGGCCGAGCCCTTCGCTGTGCGCCGAGACACTGCCGCCGTGCAAGGCGACAAGGCGTCGAACCAGCGTGAGCCCGATGCCCAGGCCGCCCTGTGAGCGGGCCAGCGACCGGTCGGCCTGCACGAACAGGTCGAAGACCCGGGGCAGCATCTCGGGCGCGATGCCGATGCCGGCATCGCGCACGCTGATCACGGCCGCGTCGCCATCCCGCGAAACGGTCACGTCGATGGTGCCGGGCCCGCTCGTGTACTTCGCCGCGTTGGTCAGCAGGTTGGCGATCACCTGGCCGAGCCGCACCAGGTCGCCGTCGATCCACAGGGCTGCTTCGGGCAGGGAAATCCGCAGCTGGTGCCCGTGCGCCTCGATGGTGGGCTGCGCGGTCTCCACGCCGCGCGACAGCGCCTCCTGGATGTCGATGATCTCGCGCCGCAACTCGATCATGCCGCGCCCGATGCGCGACACGTCGAGCAGGTCGTCCACCAGACGCACGATGTGCTGCATCTGCCGCTCGAGGATGTCGCGGGCGCGATTTCGAGACGCTTCGTCGCTCTTGGCCGAATTCAGCAGGTACAGTGAATTGCGCATCGGCGCCAGCGGGTTGCGCAGTTCGTGCGCCAGCATCGCGAGGAAATCGTTCTTCTGCCGGTCGGCCTCGGCGAGTTCCGCCATCCGTTCGTGCAGCTCGCGCTCGAGTTCCTTGCGCTGCGTGATGTCACGCACGATGCCGGTGAAATAGCGCCCGTGCTCGATGTGGAACTCGCTGACCGCCAGCTCCATCGGAAAGGTTGATCCGTCCTTGCGCCGGCCGACCACCTCGCGGCCGATGCCGATGATCTTGGGCTTGCCCGTGCTCAGGTAGTTGGCAAGGTAGCCGTCGTGTTCGCCGTGGTAGGGCGGCGGCATCAGCATGTTGACGTTGCGCCCAAGCACCTCGTCTCGGCGGTACCCGAACAGCTTCTCCGCCGCCGGATTGAACGACTCGACGCGGCCCGCGGCGTCGATGGTGATGATGCCGTCGATGACGTGATCGACCACCGAACGAACGCGCTCTTCGGCCAGGCGCAGTTCCTGCTCGGCGCGCTTGCGCTCGGTGATGTCGCGCACGATTCCGGTGAAGTGGCGCTTGTCGCCGAGCCGGAATTCGCTGATGGCAAGCTCCATCGGGAACACGCCGCCATCCTTGCGGCGGCCCACCACCTCGCGGCCGCTGCCGATGATCTTGGCGTGGCCGGTGCGCAGGTAGCTGTGGATGTAGTCGTCGTGCTGGCCGCGGTCGGGCTCGGGCATCAGCATGCACACGTTGTGGCCGATGACCTCCTCGGCCGCGTAGCCGAAGATCCGTTCGGCGGCCGGATTGAAGGTCGTCACCGTGCCGTGTTCATCGATGCTGATGATGCCGTCGACCACGTGATTGACGACGGAGCGGATCCGCTCCTCCGCCTCCACCAGGTCCTCTTGCTTGCGCGGCGTGTCCATGGCGCGCCCAGCGTAACAAAAGACGGCGACTCACGCTGCACTTTCCGTGGGGCCCCTTGTTGGTCGCTCGACGACGCCTCGTCAGGCACTTTTCCCGGCACGCACGCGACTGCATGCAGGTCGAGCGGGCCGGGCCTCAACTTGCCGCGTGAGCGGCCGATATCAGGAGCTGAACCCCGCCACTTCGGAAGACCGCACCGTGAAATTCCTCTCTCGCGCCAAGGTTGGCACTCGCATCGGTCTCGGCTTTGGCGTCGTATTGCTGGCTGCGCTGATGCTGGCGGCGGTGGCGCTGGCCCAATTTGGCAGTTTCAAGCGCGAGTTCGACCAGGTGGCGCTGAAGACCGTGCCTTCGCTCGAGTCGTTTGCCGCGATGGACCATGACCTGCAGGTCATTCGCCAGAGCGAGGTGCAGGTGCTGCTCGAATTCGATGTGGCCAAGCGCAAGGAATATCTGACGCGTGCCGCTGCCGCGTTCGCCGACTTCGCGTCGCACCTGCAGAGCCACCGCGCCCTTGTCATCGACGGCGACTCGCTCGCACTGTGGCAGGCGCTCGACGGCAAGCTGCAAGCCGCCAAGGCGGCGTTCGTGCAGATGGAACCGCTGGCGCTCGAGATGTCGAAGGCACAGGACCTGCGCGCCCTCGTGCTGGGCGAAGCGGCTGCGACCGGCGAGGCCTTGAGCGAAGCGCTGCAGGCCGCGTCCGGCCACAACGTCAAGCTGTCGCGCGAGGCCGTTGCGCGTGCGTCGCAGACTTACGACGCCGCGTTGTGGGTGGTGCTGATGGTCACCGGCTGCATGGTCGTCGGCGGCGCGGTGATTGCCGTGGCCATCACACGCTCCACCGTGCTGCCGCTGCGCGAGGCCACCGCCGCGGCGGCGCGCGTCGCGGCGGGCGACTTGTCGGTCGACATCCGGGCCGACGGCTCGGACGAACTCGCGAGCCTGTTGCAGGCATTCGGCCAGATGCAGGACGGCCTGCGCCGCATCGTCGCCGAGATTCGCGGATCCAGCGAGCTGGTGAGCAGCGCCGCAGTCGAGATCGCCTCGGGCAACCAGGATCTCTCGGGCCGCACGGAAACGCAGGCGTCGCAGCTGGAGCAGACCGCCTCGTCGATGAAGCAGCTGACAGTCACCGTGCGCGAGAGTGCGGGCACGGCGCAGCAGGCCAACGAGCTGGCGATCGGCGCCGCCACGGTGGCGGGGCAGGGCGCGCAGGTGGTCGACCAGGTCGTCTCGACGATGGGCGAGATCAGCGCATCGGCGCGCCAGATCGGCGAGATCATCGGCGTGATCGACGGCATTGCCTTCCAGACCAACATCCTGGCCCTCAACGCCGCGGTCGAGGCGGCGCGGGCTGGCGAGCAGGGGCGCGGCTTCTCGGTCGTCGCGGCCGAGGTGCGCACGCTGGCGCAGCGCAGCGCGCTGGCTGCCAAGGAGATCAAGCAGCTGATCCAGGACTCGGGCCACAAGGTCGAGACCGGCGCGCGGCTCGTCGATGACGCCGGCCGCACGATCCAGGAGGTGCGCAAGCAGATCGAGACCGTCACCGGCATGGTCGGCCGCATCCACGTGGCGACCACCGAGCAGTCGGGCGGCATCCAGCAGGTCAACGCGGCGATCGGCCAGCTCGACCAGTCGACGCAGCAGAACGCCGCACTGGTGCAGCAGGCGGCGGCTGCGGCGGAGAGCCTCAAGACACAGGCTCACCAGCTGTCCGGCCTGACCCGCTCCTTCGTGCTGCCCGCTTGAGCTGATCCAGGCGCCTGACGCGGTTGCGGCCGCCATGCCGCCGCGGCGACGGCCAGGGCGGCGACCACGGGCATCACCGCCGCGTCGGGCTCGTGCATCGTCCACAGCGTTGCCGCGCTCGCGGCGCTCCACAGCAGCGGAACGGGCCACAGCAGGGTGATGATCCTGCTGCGAGGTGCCGCCGCCAGCATGCCGAGCGTGACCGTCACCGTTGGGTCGGGCACCATGCCGAACACCTCGGCCTGGCTCCATGGCCGGCCCAGCAGCGGCCCGACAAAGGGTTGCACGAGCAGGCCGAAGGCGATCAGCGCTGCGGCGACCCATCGCGCGGGCGATGCACCGTCGGCGCCGGTTCTCCCTGGCGTGACCGCGGCGGCGACCACCAGCAACCCCGCCTGCACGCCGAACGCGCCCGCCAGGTACCACGCCGCCCAGTTGATGCTGCTGTAGTGCTGCACGAGGAAGGCCCATGCCACCCAGGCCCAGGCGATTGCCAGGCCGGCGCACGCGAGCCGCCATCGCCGGCCGCCACGCCACAGCAAGACCGCGACGCCCACGCCCAGCAAGATCGCCAGCCCGTGCACCGGCCAGACCTGCAGGTTGTAGATCTCGAACAAGCGCCGATAAGTGCTCGCGGAAAACAGCAGGAAATCCGACAGCGAGTAGGTCCGCCACTCGGACATCAGAAGGTTCCGACCAGGTCCGAGATGCGGCGGCGCATCGCCTCGCCGGGCAGGCGCCCGCGCGCCGCGCCGAGGTTTTCGCGCACGTGCGCCACGCTGGTCGTGGCAGGGATGGCGCAGGTCACGGCGGGATGCGACACGACGAACTTGAGCAGCAGCTGTGCCCAGTTCACGCAGTCGATCTCGGTGGCCCACGCCGGCAGCGGCCGCTTTCGCACGGTGTCGATCAGTGCGCCTTGCTGGAACGGGCGATTGACGATCACCGCCATGCCGCGCTCGCGCGCCAGCGGCAGCAGCCGCCGTTCGGCCTCGCGGTCGACGGCGTTGTAGCTCAGCTGGACGAAATCAAGCGGGTGGGCGCGCATGATGCGTTCGAACTCGTCGTGGCGCCGTCCCTCCGAGGTCGTGATGCCGACGTAGCGCACGCGGCCGGCCGCCTTCATCTCGAACAGCATCGGCAGGTGCTGCTGCCATGCGAGCAGGTTGTGGACTTGCAGCAGATCGAAGCGCGGCACTTGCCACAGGCGCCGCGAGTCCTCGATCTGCGACGCGCCGCGCGATGCGGCGCCTGTCCACACCTTGTCGGCCGAGAACACTCGCTGCGCGGCGCGCAATTTGGCCAGGCCATGGCCGATCACCTCCTGCGACGAGCCGTACATCGGCGACGAGTCGATCATCCGGCCGCCGGCCTCGAAGAAGGCGCGCATCACCTCGGCGCTGGCGTCGCGTGCAACCGCGTCGCGGCCGACGTTGAAAGTGATCCAGGTGCCCAAGCCGACCAACGGCAGCGCCTCGCCGCTGGATGGGATGTTTCGGGTGTGCGGCGCGCTGGCCGGCGCTGCAGCCGCGGCGCTGGCCCGGGGAACGGGCAGCGCCAGCGCGCAAAGGGTGCCCAGCAGCTGGCGGCGGGTCGGCAAGGAGTACGTGGCGAGCTCCTTCGTGATGCCGGCCGAAGCGGCCGGACCCGCTGCTTCGAGGCAGCATGAGGGACGCCGGTTCCCCCCGGCCGCGCGCATGGCGTTCGCGCCCGTGGTTGACTCGATTCAAGAGACCACCTGATCAGGGGGCGACCCCCTTGGTTACGGGTGGAAACAATTGGGTGGCATCGGTCCAATGAGGGGGTCATGACACGCACACCTCCGACTCTCTTGCGCCGCCTCCTTGCCGCCCTGGGTTGCCTGGCCGCATCGGCGACGGTGCAAGCCGCCGTGATCGCCGTCGAACTGCCGGCCTTCTCGGGCACGAC
>CAJPFZ010000034.1 GCA_905339355.1 Burkholderiaceae bacterium | reverse complement strand
CGTGACGGCGCTCGCGCCGCACATCGGTTATGACCGCTCGGCGAAGATCGCCCTGAAGGCGCACCGGGAGAAGCTTTCGTTGCGCGAGGCCGCGATCGCGATGGCGGTGGCGCCGGACGACTTCGACCGCTGGGTGCGTCCACAGACCATGGTCTGAGGGCGCACCCCGGCAGCTCGCCTCAGGGTTCCAGATCGCGGCGCCGGCTGCGCGAGTCTTCATCCGAGTCCGAGCGCGGTGATCCGATGCCGGCCGGGCTGCTCGATCGTCCGCTCTCGTCGGGATTCGAATCGGCGCTCGGCTTGCGTGTCGACGGTTCGGCCTCCGGGTGGTCTTTCGGACGGCGGTCGTGGTGATCGCCTTCCCTGGTGCGCGGTTCGCCGGTGCTGGCCATGCCGCCTTGCGGCAGGCTGCTTTCGGGTGGGGTCTTGGGCTGGGTCATGCTGGCCTCCTGTCGTGTGGCGCACGGGGCGCCGCTCATGGCCGTTGATGAGCAAGGTGCATGCCCTGCCTCATGGGCACGGCGGTTGCCGCTACCGTTGGATTGGAGCGCCGCTCCGTTCACGAAGGTCCATCGCCATGATCAGACAAGTCATCTCCGCAGGGTTGTTCGCCCTCACCGTGGGCACGCTGTGGTCGTTGAGCCGACAGCTCAACCGCAGGAATCCGGACGCTGCCGGCAAGCGCCCGCAGGTGCCGATGCAGACGTGGGAAGGCGAGGGCGGCGCCTTGCCCGCAACGGGCGCGCAAATGGGTCCGGACCCGGTGGTGCCGGCCTCCGCGGCGCCGGGCAAGACAGACGTGCTGCCGGGGAGGGTTCACTGACGCGCACGGTTTCCGCGCGGTTGCTCCCGCGAAAGCCTGTCGAAAAGCCCGTCATCCCGGCGAAAGCCGGGATCCACGTGTTACCTCACACCTTGCGCGTCGTTGTCGCGCTGTGCACGTGCGTCGTGTCGAAGGACTTGTTGCGATTGTCCTCGGCGATGCGCTCCTCCTCGCTCTCGACAGCCTCGTCCTTGCCCGGATCGCTCGCGGCGCCGTCGGCGGACTGCGGAGCGCTCGGAGACACCGGCTGCTCGGCCAGACGGTCGATGTTGCCGCCTCCGGTGTAGTAGTCGCCCATCTTCGGCTCGCCGGCATCGCGGTCGTCGTTGCGCCGGGGCTGCCCGCGGTCGGGCACGTAGTCGCCGTAGGTGCCGCCGGCGGCGCTGCGGTGTCCGCCGCTTTCGGCGGCTCGCGGATTCTTGCCTTCGGGGTCGGTGTCGGCCCCGGCTTCGGGGCGCTTGCGCTCGTGTTCGTTCGGCATCGTGAACTCCTCGTCAGGTCAGCGGAAGAATACGTACAGCAGAACCAGCACGATGGCCGGCACGCCCAGGAGCCATGCGATGAAGTACTTGCCCATGTGAATCTCCGGTGATGGGTCGATGCCCTTGTCAGGCAAGCCCTGTACCCGGCTCACGCGGGCGCGGACCGGCGCTCACCCGTCGGAGAAGCGCTCGCGCACCGCGATGTCGTGCTGGCGTCGGCCCTCTTCGGTCAGGCGCAGCGTGTCGCCTTCGCGCACCCACAGCCGCTGCGCGACGTAGCGCTCCACCATGTCCTGCGGGATCAGCTGCAGGCGGCCCTGCTCCAGAAAGTCCACCGCCTCGCTGTAGGCGATGCGGTCGGCGGCGCTGCGGAACACCGTGTCGGCCATCCTTGCTCCTCAGGCCACCGCGCCGTGCTCGGCGTCGTGGCCGGCGCGGCTCGCCGGCTCGCCGCTGCGTGCCAGCGGCAGCACCAGCACGAATTCCGCGCCCCGCCCGGGCCCGTCGCTCGCCGCCCGGATGTCGCCGCCGTGCAGCTCGGCGAGCCGCTTGGCGATCGTGAGGCCCACGCCCAGGCCATTGTTCGTGCGCGGCTTGCTGTGGGCCTCCTGTGCGAAGGGCTCGAACACGTTGGGCAGGAAGTCGGGCGCAATGCCTTGGCCGTTGTCCTTGACGTGGATGTGCGCCATATCGCCCTCGGCATGCGCGCGAATAATGATCTCGCCACCGGTGGGGGTGAACTTCGCCGCGTTGACCAGCAGGTGCGAAAGTGCCTGGGCGAGCCGCATCGAATCGCCGCAGACGGCCAGCGGCGCCTCGGGCTCCTCGACTTGCACCCGGTGCTCGCGCGCGTCGATCTGCGGCTGCGCGTTCTCGAGCGCATGGCGCACCAGCTCGCTCACTTCGACACGTTCGTTCTGCAGCTCGAGCTTGGCCTGGGTGATGCGCGTCACGTCGCGCATGTCGCCGATCACGCGACGCAGCTGTTCCAGCTGGCGCTCGACGATCTGCCGCACCGGCGCGATGGCCGGCATCTGCTTCTCCATCATCTTGAGGATTGCCGTCGCGTTGGCGATCGGGCCGAGCGGATTGCGCAGGTCGTGCGCCAGCATCGCGAGGAACTCGTCCTTGCGCCGGTCGGCCACGCGCAGTGCGCGAGTGCGCTCGGCCAGGCGCTCCTCGAGTTCCTTGCGCTCGTGGATGTCGATGCAGCTGCCGGTGTAGCCGTGGAAGGTGCCGTCGGGGGCAGTGCGCGGCACGCCGTTGGCGAGCACCCAGCGGTGGCTGCCGTCGTGCCGGCGCAGGCGGAAGTCCATCGTGAACGGCTGGCGCGCGTCGAAGCTTGCATGGAAGATGCCGCTGCAGCGCTCCAGGTCTTCGGCGTGCACGCCGCTCAGCCAGCCGCTGCCGAGTTCGTCGTCCATGGCGCGGCCGGTGAACTCCAGCCACGGCCGGTTGACCCACTCGAACTGCTTGTCCACTCCGGCGACCCAGATCATCACCGGCGCTGAATCGGCCATCAGCCGGAAGCGGTCTTCGCTTTCGCGCTGCCGCGCATCGTTGCCTTGCATCGAGGATGCCTCTCTTCTCGGGTCTTCCCGCCCGGATGACTCCGGGTCCCCTGGTCTCAGAATCCCGGGTTCAGGCTCCGGGCAACGGGGGGATGGCAATCCTCATGCCCGAGTCGGCGTGGTCACGTCATCGCGGGCTGGCGCCGGCGCAGCAGCTGAACCAGGCTGTCCACGTCCACCGGCTTCACGAGGTGCTGGTCGAAGCCGGCATCGCGCGCGCGATCGCGGTCCTTCTGCTGCCCCCAGCCGGTGATCGCGACGATCACCGCATCGCAAGTGGCGCTTTGCCGGCGCAGCCGCTGCGTGACCTCGTAGCCATTCATGCCTGGCATGCCGATGTCCAGAAAAATGTACTCGGGCTTGAGCCGGCCCGCCGCCTCGAGCGCCGCGAAACCGTCGTGCACGACGGTCACCTCCTGGCCGAGCGATTCGAGGATGGCATGCAGGCTGTTGGCGAAGTCGACGTTGTCGTCGGCGATCAGCACACGGTGGCGCGGCACCGGCGACGCGAGCGGCGCGGGCGGTTCGGGGCGCGCCGGCGGCAGCTCGCGCCGCGGCAGGCGCACGACGAATTCCGAGCCCTCGCCGAGGCCGTCGCTGTGCACGCTGATGTGCCCGCCGTGCAGCTCCACCAGCTGCTTGGCGAGCGTCAGGCCGACGCCCAGCCCCTTGTTGACACGCTCGAGCGACTGGTCGACCTGCACGAACATGTCGAAGATGCTGTCCTGCTTGTCGGGCGGGATGCCGACACCGCTGTCGCTCACGTGCACCGCGATCTCGTCGGCCGCTTCGGTCAGGCGCACGGCGATGCGGCCGCCCTCGTCGGTGTACTTGGAGGCGTTGTTGAGCAGGTTGGCGAAAACCTGCGCCAGCCGCGTCGAATCGCCGTGCACGAACAGCGGTCCAGGCGGCAGATCGAGCGAGAGCTGGTGGTGCCGCGCCTCGATGCCGGGCAGCGCGATCTCCACCGCGCTGTTGAGCACGGCGATCAGGTCGACGCGCCCGAGGTCGAGCAGGACCTTGCCGGTGGTGATGCGCGAGACGTCGAGCAGGTCGTCGATCAGCCGCACCATCTGCTGCACCTGGCGCGACATGATGTCGATGGCGCGCTGCTGGACGGGCGCCGGCGCCGACAGTGCGGCGCGGCGCAGGATCTCCAGCGCGTTGGTGATCGGTGCGAGCGGGTTGCGCAGCTCGTGCGCCAGCGTCGCGAGGAACTGGTCCTTGGTGCGCGAAGCGGCGCGAAGGGCCTCCTCGGCGCGGCGCCGTTCGGCCATCTCGGCCGACAGGTGGTTGTTCGACTGCTCCAGCGCCTCCGTGCGCATGGCCACTTCATCGAGCATGTTGTTGAAGGCGTCGACCAGCACGCCGGCTTCGTCGTCGGTGGTCTTGGTGGCGCGCAGCGAGTAGTCGCGCCGCGACAGCACGTTGCGCGCGACCTGCGCCACCTGAAGAACCGGCCCGGTGACGCTGTCCTGCAGCCGGCGGCTGACGAGCGACGCCACCAGCAGGCTCGGCAGCATCACGGCGGCGAGGATCAGCAGGTAGTCGATCAGGCGGCCTAGGATGTCGTAACGGGAGCGCAGGTACACGCTGCCGATGACTTCGTCGCCATCCCGGATCGGCTGGAACACCTCGATCAAGTCGTGTTCGATGACCACGGATTTGCCGCGGCTCTGTGGCGGCAGCCCCCTGTCGGCGCCGGCCGAATGGAGATAGCTCGCGAACAGGCGGCCGTCGGCGCCGTAGACCGCCGCCGCCATGACCTGCGGGCGCAGCTCCAGCAAGGCGAGGTTCTCCGCCACGGGCTTCGGGTCGTCGAAGGTCAGCGCCGGCACGCTCGTCTGGGCAATGATGCGGGCCTGCGTGTTGAGGTCGTCGAGCCACGACTTCTGGTAGCTGCGCAGCTCGTAGATCAGCAGGGCGGTTGCACTGAGCAAGAGCGCCATGCAGGTGGTCGCTAGCACCACGACCGTCACCTTGCGGCGCAGCGAGGTGTTGCCCGCGGGGTTCATTGCGGCGCCCCGCCTCGTGGCCGGCGATGATGCTGCGTTGCACCCATCGAGGGAAGTCTAGCGTCGCCGCGCCGCCGCAAGCTGCCGATCGATGCAGGGTTTACACACTCGATGTCCATCGCGAAGGCGCGGATTGGGGGGCAATTCCAGGTTGGGGAGGAGGCGGCACGGCCTGCCCATGCAAGGCGTGTGCCGATGGAGCGCGCCGGGGCACGGCGATTGCCGCGTCGAGGGGCATCATCCATCCACCCACTCGCTCCATGCCCGAAGTTTCCCGAACCCGATGGCGAAAGGCCGCCTGGCCGCTCGCGGTCATCGCCGGCGCCGTGCTCGTCGTGGGTTTGTGCGAATGGCAGGGCTGGCCGTTTCTCAAGGGGCCGGTGCAGAGCCGGCTGACGCAGCAGCTGCAGCGCCCGGTGGAGTTCGGCGAGCGCTTCAAGCTCAAACTGTTCGGCTCGATCCGTTTGGACACCGACGCGCTGCGCGTGGGTGCGCCGCGCGACCTCCCGGCGGGCTCGCCGCTAGGCGGCGACCTCGTCAACGCGCGGGACGCCCACCTCGAGCTGCCTTACGGCACGGTGATCGACCTGTGGCGCGGCCGTGACGAGCAAACGCCACGCATCACGTCGCTGCGCTTCGGCGCGGTCGATGCGTCGCTCAAGCGCCAGGCCGACGGGCGTGCCAACTGGACGCTCGTCGCGCCGCGGCCCGATGCGCCGAAAAAGCCGTTCGAGCTGCCGCAGGTCGACGAGCTGGTGGTCCAGCGCGGGCAGCTCCTCTACGACGACGCGCTGACCAAGACGGCCCTCGAAGCGAGGGTCAGCACCAGCGAAGGCGAGGCAGTGGCGCAGGGGCAGCAGCGCGGACTTCTGGTCGAGGGGCGGGGACGGCGCGAAGGTCAGCCCTTCGAAATCCGCGTTGCTTCATCCGGCGTGCTGCCGCTGGTGGCACGCGACGCGGCGACGCCCGTTCCGCTCACGCTTCGAGCGACCTCCGGCGACTCGCGCTTCAGTTTCGAAGGCCAGGGCACCGACGTGCTGAGCTTTCACGCGCTCGACGGCGAAGCCGCGCTGTCGGGCCCGTCGCTCGCGAAGGTCGGCGACGCGCTGGGCCTCACCCTGCCCACCACCGAGCCGTTCAAGCTGAAGGGACGCCTGAGCAAGTCCGGTCAGCGCTGGGCACTGAAGCAGGCCGACCTGGACGTCGGCGACAGCCGGCTCGGCGGCGAGTTCAGCTACGACCGCACGCCCAAGGTGCCGCTGCTCAGCGGCGAACTGGTCGGGTCGAAACTCGTTCTTGCCGACCTGCTGCCGGCGTTCGGCGCGGCGCGCCCCGGCAGCGGCAATCCGAAGCCGCCGGCGGGCCAGATGGTGCCGCAGCGCGAGTTCGACATTCCCTCGCTGCACCGCATGAACGCCGACGTCAAGGTGCGCCTGCAGCGTGCGGAACTCGGCACGCTGTTTCGGCGTCCGCTCGCGCCGCTGCAAGGCGATCTGCGCCTGGACGGCGGCGTGCTGAAGCTCAGCAACCTCGTGGCGCGCACCGCGGGCGGCGAACTCAAGGGCGCACTGGGCCTGGATGCGACCAACCGCAAGCAGCCGCTGTGGACGGCCGACCTCCGTTGGGCTGGCATCGAGCTCGACGAGTGGCTGCGCCCGCGCAACCCCAAATTGCAGGGCGGCAAGCCAGCGGGCGAGGAGACCGGCTACGTGACTGGCAAGCTGGGCGGCCACGCCAAGCTGCAGGCTCACGGCCGCTCGACGGCGAAGATGATCGCCAGCACTGACGGGACCGTGCAGGCGTGGGTGCGTGACGGCACGATCTCGCACCTCGTGGTCGAAGGAGCGGGCCTCGACCTAGCGCAAGGCCTCGGCTTGATGATCGTCGGCGACGACCCGCTGCCGATGCACTGCGCGGCGGTCAAAGCGAATGCGCGCAACGGGGTACTTGTTCCGGAGGTGGCGATCATCGACACCCGCGATTCGACGCTTTTCGTGAGCGGCACCGTCTCGCTCGGCGACGAGCGGATGGACCTGAAGCTGACCTCGCGGCCCAAGGACATCAGCCCGGCGACCTTGCGTTCGCCGGTTCATGTGTCGGGCACCTTCAGCCAGCCGCAGTTCAAGATCGAGAAGAAGCCGATCGCGGCCCGCCTGCTCGGCGCTGCAGCGCTCGCGGCGGTGCACCCGCTGGCGGCACTGATCCCGCTGTTCGACCCCGGCGACAAGGAGTCCGCCGGGGGCTGCCAGCGTGCGCTGCAGCGCCTGCGCGATGCCGACGGCCCGGCCGGCGCGCGCGATGCACGGGCACCGCGCTCGACCGACAAGAACTTGCCGCCGGAGCGCGAACCGCGCCGCGAGGCACAAGCGCCCGAGCCGGCGCCGATCCGCAAGTGACGTTGAATCCGGACCTGGTCGGCTGGGCGAGCGCTGCCTTGCTGCTCGCGACGATCGTCAAGCAGGTCGTCACGCAGTGGAAGACCGGCAGCACCGCGGGCGTCTCGAAGTGGCTGTTCGGCGGGCAGACGCTCGCCTCGCTGGGTTTCGCCGTCTACAGCGCGATGACCGGCAACATGGTGTTCCTCACCGTCAACGTGGCGCTGCTCGTGAGCGCGATCGCGGGCCAGCTGATCTACTGGCGCAACAAGCGGCGAGAGCAGGCCTGCGCGGCCGGCTGAGCGGACGGACTGCTTAGGAGCTCCGCTCTTAAGCCGAGTGCTTGCGCCGCCGCTCGACCGCCGGCACCTTGAGCATCTGCCGGTACTTGGTGACGGTGCGCCGAGCGACCGTGAGGCCCTGGCGCGCGAGCTGGCGCGCGATCTCGGCGTCCGACAGCGGGTCCATCGGGTTCTCGGCCGCGATCATGTCCTGGATCACGCCGCGGATGGCGGTGGCCGAACAGGCGCCGCCACTGGCCGTGGGCATCGCGCGCGAGAAGAAGTACTTCAGCTCGAACACGCCCGAGGGCGTTGCCATGTACTTGTTGTTGGTGACTCGCGAGACGGTCGATTCGTGCAGGCCGACTTCGTCGGCGATCTCGCGCAGGCCGAGCGGCTTCATCGCGAGCGGGCCGTACTCGAGGAAGTGGCGCTGGCGCTTGAGAATCGCTTCCGCGACCAGCAGGATGGTCGAGAAGCGCTGCTCCACGTTGCGCACGGTCCACCGCGCTTCCTGCAGGTGGGCCGCCAGCTCGGCATGCTTGGCGTTGCGGTGCTGCTGGAACAGCTCGGCGTAGACGCGGTTCAGGCGCACCTTGGGCACCACGGCCGGATTGAGCTGTGCCGCCCACTGGCCGCGCACCTTCTTGACGATGACGTCCGGCACCACGAAGTGCACGTGCGAGGAACCGAAGCGCCAGCCGGGCCGCGGGTCGAGGTGGCGGATGCGCTCGCACACCGCCTCGATGTGCGACGGCTCGCGCTCGAAGACGCGTGCCAGGCCGTTGATGTCGCGCTGCGCCAGACGGTCCAGTTGCTCGCTGATGATGCGTCGCGCCAGTTCGCGGTCGACCGGGTCGTCGATGCACTCCAGCTGCAGCAGCAGGCACTCCGAGACGTTGCGCGCGCCGACGCCGCAGGGGTCCAGCGACTGCACCAGCTTGAGCGCCGTGTTCATTTCGCATTCCTCGACCGCAGGGTCGAGTTCGGCGAGGGCGGCCAGCTCTTCGAGCGGCAGGCGCAGGTAGCCGTCGTCGTCCAGCGATTCGATGATGGCGCACACCAGGACGCGGTCGCGGTCGGTGAGCGGCATCACGTTGATCTGGCCGTGCAGCTGCTGGCGCAGATCGACGTCGGCGGCCACCATCTCCATCACGCCATCGGTGTCGCCGGAGCTGCTGGCGGAGTTGCCGCTGCCGCCGGCGCTTTGCCAGTTCTCGCGTTCCCAAGCCGCATCGGCGTCGGCGTCGCTGCCCGAGCTGGGCGCTTCGGCGGCCGGCGCATCGGGCGCGGCAAGCGGCGCGGCGGCATGGTTGTCCTCGCTGCCGGCGGCAGGCTGGTCAGGCGACTCGTCGATTTCGAGGAACGGGTTCTTGCCCATCGCGTCCTGAACTTCCTGTGCAAAGTCCAGCGACGACAGTTGCAGAAGCCGCACGGCATGTTGCAGCCGCGGCGTCAGGGTCTGATGTTGTCTTTGTTCGGTTCGGGTCTGGAGCGCCGGTTGATTCATGGATTGCTCGATGACAGAGTGAGGTTGCAGCGGCCTGACGCCACGGTCGACGGCAGGCTGGCGGGCGCACGGCGGCACGTCCATCTCCCTTGACGCAACACCTGTGCCAGCAAGCCCACAGCGTGCGCGCAACCGGAGCAGGGCCGGTTTCCAAACGTTGCGCGCATCGCGGCAGTGCGCGCAAGCCCGCGCCAGCATTGGCTTTGCCGGAACCACCGCGGCGCGGGTGGGGCGCCCCCTCAGCACGCCCGCTAGGTCGGACGTGAGCGTCGCACACACGCAAGACCACCACGGCCTCGGGGCAATTTGTTCGATTTGCCGCAAACAAGGATGCCGAACACGCAGTGCTTGCGCTCCGTGTCGAATCGTTCGAGCAAGCGGGATTCCCACTCGGATGCCGTTCCTCTTTCGCAGCAGTCGAATGTGAGAACGTTTTACAGCCGTCGCGCAAGCGTTTCTGCGCGCTTCGGTAAGCCTCACCGCCCAGTCCGCTGTCAAGAACAACCCCCTGAACAGGGGGCATGCGTTTTGCCGAAGACATGTCACGCGATGCAGTTCGCATCTTCAACCGGAGACATTCATGGCCACACGCAACAGTTCCAGCAGCACCGCGGGCCGCGGCCGCAGCAGCCCCAAGAACGAGATCATCGAGATGCTCAAGGCGGATCACAAGAAGGTGAAGAAGGCCTTCAAGGATTTCGAGAAGCTCGACCCGCAGGAGGATCCCGAGGCTTGCCAATCGCTCGTCGAGCAGACGCTTGCCGAGATCGAGGTGCATGCGCAGCTCGAGGAGCAGATCTTCTATCCGGCCGCGCGCGAGGCGATCAAGGAAGAGGAGCTGATCGACGAAGCCGAGGTCGAGCACATGACGGCCAAGGTGCTGATCGAGCAGCTCAAGGGCATGAGCGCGGAGGACGAGAAGTTCGCCGCCACCTTCAAGGTGCTGGGCGAGTACATCGACCACCACGTGAAGGAAGAAGAGAACGAGATGTTCAAGCAGATGACACGCACCGGCGTCGATTGGGACTCGGTGCTGATCCAGATGCAGGAGCAGCGCATGGCCCTGCTCGAAGAGAAGGGCCTGCCGCCCGAGGGCGAGGCCGAGGAAGCCGGCGAGGCGGCGACGAGCGGCTCGCGCAGCGCGGCATCCACCGCCAGGGGCATGTCGCGCGGCGCAGGCGAGGCGCGCCCTCAGGCCTCGTCGCGTTCGCGCAAGTCCGGCTCCGAGAAGGAATGAGTCTGGTGCGGGCCGGCCGCGGCCCGCACGCCACCCCCACAAAAGGAAGCTTCATGCCTCACCTGATCGTGTTCTCGCATTTGCGCTGGGACTTCGTCTATCAACGTCCGCAGCACCTGCTGTCGCGCCTGGCGAAACACTACGAAGTCTTGTTCGTCGAGGAGCCGCTGCGTTGCGAGGCTGGCGCGTGGCTCGACTGCCGCGAGGGCGCTCCCGGCGTCACGGTGCTGCGGCCGCACACGCCCGTGGAGGCACCCGGCTTTCACGACGACCAGCTGCCCCTGTTGCGCCCGCTGCTCTCGGAGCACCTGGCCGAACAGGGCATCACCGACTACGTGGTCTGGTTCTACACGCCGATGGCCCTGCCGCTGCTGGCCGAGCTGAGCCGCCCGACCGAAGCGCCCGCGCAATCGCGCGGCGCCGGCGGCATGCAGCCGCGCGCGGTGGTCTACGACTGCATGGACGAGCTGTCGGCGTTCCAGAATGCACCGCGCCAGCTTCGCCAGCGCGAGGCCGCGCTGCTGAAGGTGGCCGACCTCGTGCTGACCGGCGGCCCGAGCCTCTACGAGGCCAAGCGCGGGCTGCACCCGAACGTGCTGTGCCTGCCCAGCGCCGTCGATGCGCGCCACTACTCGCCGCAATTCTCGACCAGCCGCATCGACGCCATGCTCCAGGCCGAGCAGATCCAGGGCCGCATCCCCGGGCCGCGCCTGGGCTTCTTCGGCGTCATCGACGAGCGGCTGGACATCGCGCTGATCGATGCGGTGGCGCAGGCCGAGCCGGACTGGCAGGTCGTGATGGTCGGCCCGGTGGTCAAGATCGATCCCGAGCAGCTGCCACGCCGCCCGAACATCCACTGGCTCGGCCAGCAGCCGTACGCGCTGCTGCCGCAGCTGGTGGCCGACTGGGACGTCTGCCTGCTGCCCTTCGCGCTCAACGAGTCCACGCGCTTCATCAGCCCGACGAAGACGCTCGAGTACATGGCGGCAGAGAAGCCGGTGGTCAGCACGCCGGTGCACGACGTGGTGGCGATGTACGGTGACGTGGTTCGGATCGGCCATGACCATGCCGCCTTCATCGAAGGCTGCCGTTGGGCCCTGTCGGAGACCGGCTACAAGCGCGCCGAGCGGATCGGCGAGATGCTGGCGACGGTGTCGCGCTTCTCCTGGGACAACACGGCGAAGACCATCCACGAGGCGATCGAGAGCGTCCTGGGCGCCCGCGCGCTGATGCCGCAGCCGCTCGCGCTGGAACAGGCGCCGGTCGACGTCGAGGAGTTGCCTGCCGAGGTGGCGACGGTGGGCAACCTCGCGCTGACGGCGCCGCGCGCCGCTGGCGTGAAAGTCCACCCGGTGCCGGCCAAGCGCAATCTCGCCCAGGCGGGTTGATCTCCCGCCCATCGCGCAAACCCGTGGGAGCGGCCAAGCAGGCTCGCCGGTTGCTCCATCGCGGCCAACAGGTGTCAGACCTGGACTTTTGCCGTCCACGGCCGGCACTTTGTAGAAGTTGCCAGCAAATGCTGCGCGGCTGTTCGTCCACATGCAGTCCGGAGACATGGCAATGCCCCACGCCCTGATCGTCGACGACGAAGCGGATGTCGTCGGCTGGATGTCGGAGGTCGTCTCGCGCGAGGGGTATACCGTCGCGACGGCGGACTCCCTGCGCAACGCGCGGGCGCAGCTGGTGCGCCAGGCGCCCGACGTGCTGCTGACCGACCTGCAGCTGCCCGATGGCCGCGGCATCGACCTGGTGCACGACCTCGAAAACCCGGCGCAGACCGAGATCGTCGTCATCACCGGCCACGCCTCGGTCGACAGCGCCATCGAAGCGGTGCGTGTCGGTGCGAGCGACTACCTCGTCAAGCCGGTCGATGTCGACCGGCTGCTGGCCATCCTGCGGCGCCAGCCGCAGGCGGCCGAGCTGAAGAGCGAGATCGGTGAACTGCGCGAAGAGCTGCGCCGCGTCGGCCGCTTCGGCCACATGTTCGGCGACTCGCCGCCGATGCAGTCGCTGTACGACAAGCTCAGCCGGGTCGCGCCGACCGCGGCCACGGTGCTGCTGACCGGCGAAAGCGGCACCGGCAAGGAACTGGCCGCGCGAACGATCCACGACCTGAGCCGGCGCAAGAAATTTCCCTTCCTCGCGATCAACTGCGGCGCCATCTCGCCCAACCTGATCGAGAGCGAGCTGTTCGGCCACGCGCGCGGCAGCTTCACCGGCGCCGACCGCGAGCACCGGGGCTTTTTCGAGCAGGCCAAGGGCGGCACGATCTTCCTCGACGAGGTGACCGAGATGCCGCTGGACCTGCAGGTCAAGCTGCTGCGGGTGCTGGAGACGGGCACCTTCACCCGCGTCGGCACCACCGACCCGATCCCGAGCGACGTGCGCATCATCGCGGCCACCAACCGCTCGCCCGAGAAAGCGGTGGCCGAGGGCAAGTTCCGCGACGACCTGTACCACCGGCTCAACGTCTTCCCGATCACCTTGCCGCCGCTGCGTGAACGCAGCACGGACATCGAGATGCTCGCGCAGCAGTTCCTGCGTGAACTCAACCGCGCGGAGGGCACCAACAAGGTGTTCTCGCCCGATGCCCTCGCCAAGCTGTACGAGATGACGTGGCCCGGCAATGTTCGCGAGCTGAAGAACTACGTGCAGCGCGCCTACATCCTGGCCGACAACGTCGTCGAAGGCGTCGACTCGACGCAGGCGCCCCCGCTCGCGGCCGAAGACCAGAGCGGCCTCATCGTCGTGCGCGTGGGCACGCCGCTCGAGGAGGTGGAACGCCGCGTCACGATGGCCACGCTCGAGTCGTGCGGGCGGGTCAAGCGCACTGCGGCGCGCATTCTCGGCATCAGCCTGAAGACGCTGTACAACCGCCTCGAAGCCTATGCCGCCAAGGACCGCGCGCGCGAACTCGAGGAGACCGGGCCGATGCCGCTGGTCGAGGAGCACGAGATCCCGCAGGCCAAGGACGATCTGCCGGGAATGCGACGGCACTGAAGTGCCGGAGGCATCTCAGATCTCCCCGTTCGGCCTGAGCCTGCCGAAGGCCCGGCAGGCAAGCCCCCGGCCGCGCTACGTGCGTCCGTGCCGGCTGCTCGCCGGGAAGTGCAGGAGCACGGCGCTGCGGGCCGCGGCCGGGGGTGCAGGCGGCGGGCGGCGCGGGCCGATGGGCAGCGCCGATGACCGCATGCGCGACCGTGCGGCGGCGAGTGAGGTCGGCGGTGCGACCGCCGACGGGTGCGGTTGCTCGACACGCGGTGCCGGCCCCACGACGCTGCCGGGCGCGCCGCCCTCGCGGCCCGCATCGTCGACGGTGGCGGCGAGCGCCGCACCGTAGAGCAGGATCTGCGCCGAGTAGTAGACCCACATCATCACGACGACGAAGGAGCCCGCCGCGCCGTAGCTCGAGGCGACGCCAGCGCGTGCAAGGTACAGCCCGATCAGGTGCTTGCCGATCGAGAACAGCAGCGCGCTGCAGGCGGCGCCAGCCCAGACGCCGCGCCGGCTGGGCGGTACGTCGGGCAGCCAGCGCAGCAGCGCTGCAAAAGCGATCACCAGCACCGCCGTGGACACCGTCACGTCGATCAGCGCGAACAGCGGGGCGAAGCCCGCGAAGCGGTCGGTCAGGTAGGCGCCGAGTGCGGCGAGGAGGGCGCTCAGCAGCAGCGAGGCGATGGCCAGGAAGCCGAAGCCCAGCACCAGCGCAAATGCCACCACCCGCGTGCGCACCAGTGCACCGAGCAACGAAGGCAGGGGCGGCACGTGGCCGATCGTGTTGAGCGCGCGCCGCAGCTGCGCGAAGACGCCAGTCGCGCCGATCAGCAAGGTGACGACCCCGAGCAGCCCGGCCCACCACCCGTGCGGGTCGCGCCAGGCCGATTCGATCATC